>NZ_NFKG01000002.1:0-277480 GCF_002160275.1 Pseudoflavonifractor sp. An187
GCTCTGCTGGGGGTGCTGCTGTTGGGGGTGGCTGCCACCCTGGGGTGTACCCGACTGCTCACCGCTACCGTGCTGAAAGGTACCCCCTCCGCCTTTGCCCTGGAGCTGCCTCCCTTCCGCCGTCCCCGGGTGGGGCAGGTGGTGGTGCGCTCCCTGCTGGACCGCACGGTGTTCGTGCTGGCCCGGGCGGTGGCGGTGGCGGCCCCCGCCGGGGGTGTCATCTGGCTGCTGGCCAACATCACCCTGGGGGACACCACCATTCTGGCCCATATCACTGGATTTTTGGACCCCCTGGGGCGGCTTATGGGCCTGGATGGGGTGATTTTGACCGCTTTCCTCCTGGGCTGGCCCGCCAACGAGATTGTCATGCCGGTGATGCTTATGGCCTACCTGGCCCAGGGCAGCCTGGTGGACTTTGACCAGCTCACCGGGGTGCAGACCCTTCTGGAAGCGCAGGGGTGGACCATGACCACAGCGGTGTGTACCCTCCTGTTCACGCTGTTTCACTGGCCCTGCTCCACCACCTGCCTCACCATCTGGCGAGAGAGCAAGAGTATCAAGTGGACCCTGGTGGCGGTGGCGGTGCCCACCCTGCTGGGAGTGGGGCTGTGTGTTCTGGTCAATGCTTTGGGGAGTCTGTTGGGAATCTAGAAGAAAGGGGCTGTTGCAGACATGCGGTTTGCAACAGCCTGTTTCTGTTTTGCAGCGGCTTCTTCATAGCCTCCCAATGTAAGGAGATACGGAACGGGGTGGGTCCAGATTGAGCACCCGCTTGCCCATTTGCTTGGCCAGTGCTGCATATCTGGCTGCATGACCACAGGGATGGGTCACATATGTCACCACATAATCCGACTGTTTTAACATCCAGCGATTTCTCCAGTCCATGGCAAATTGCTTGGGAATGGTGTCAATACCGTCTGGAAGAATCAAATGGGAGTCATCCATGGCGTTCTCTCTCGTCTCTTGCCCATGGATGGGGAGATGCGCCAGAACAACCCCATAGGTGACGCTTGGATATTCCAGGCAAAGCTCACGGAGGACAGAACAAGCCATGCGCTCAAAACCGCCTTGGTTGCCTACATAGAATGTACGAACGCCGTGCTCTTCGATGAAATCCATGAGAACTCGGCGCAGTTGCGGCCTTAAATCAGGGGGACATTGACGATGCCCCAAAAATGTACACGTTGACATATTGCTCCCTCCAAAGAAGTTACCTTTATTCGGGTATATGACAATTGTAAAACAAAATTATTCCACAAGTCAACCCGTATTCGGGTAGGTTCTCCCTTGTTTGTTGCTATCATCACATCAACCCGTAAATGGGTAATGATTGCAGAGGGAGAAGCCTATGGAATATTACGAGCTATATATTCAGCGCATCCGGGAGCTTTGCAGACAGCGGGGGATTTCCATCAATAAACTGGCCTCCATGAGCAATGTCAAGCAGTCCACCTTGGACAACATTGTGCGAGGGGTGACCAAAAATCCACGGGTGAAGACGCTGCACAAATTGGCGTTGGCCTTCAACATGACGGTGGCAGAGTTTTTAGATTTTGAGTCGCTCAATGAATATTCCTTTGAGGATGACGAAGAAGAGTGATTTACCTGGGGGAAACCCGTTGCAAATGATAGTGGCTGAGTCCAAACAGAAAGCTGGGACATGAAAAAATGAGTGAGAATCGCCTTTTGGCGGCTCTCACTCATTTTGGTTGATGGGATAGGGATTAGCCCTTGCAGGCGTCCAGCAGAGCCTGGGTCATGTCGATCTTCTCCCAGGGCAGGTCCAGCTCGGGACGGCCGAAGTGGCCGTAGGCAGCGGTCTGGCGGTAGATGGGACGGCGCAGGTCCAGGCGGTTGATGATGGCGGTGGGCCGCAGGTCAAACACGTGATTCACGGCCTGCTCCAGCACCTCGTCGGACACCTTGCCGGTGCCGAAGGTGTCCACCAGCACGGACACAGGCCGGGCCACGCCAATGGCGTAGGCCAACTGCACCTGGCAGCGGTCGGCCAGCCCAGCGGCCACCACGTTCTTGGCCACCCAGCGGGCGGCGTAGGCGGCAGAACGGTCCACCTTGGTGGGGTCCTTGCCGGAGAAGGCGCCGCCGCCGTGGGGAGCGGAACCGCCGTAGGTGTCCACGATGATCTTGCGGCCGGTGAGGCCGGAGTCGCCCTGGGGACCGCCTACCACGAAGCGGCCGGTGGGGTTGACGTAGATCTTGGTGTGCTCATCCATGAGGTTTGCGGGGATGGTGGGACGGATGACGTGCTCCACCATGTCGGCACGAATCTGCTCCAGAGAGGCCTCGGGGCTGTGCTGGGTGGAGATGACCACAGCGTCCACCCGTACGGGGTTCTGGTTCTCGTCGTACTCCACGGTGACCTGAGACTTGCCGTCGGGGCGGAGGTAGTCCAGGGTGCCGTCCTTGCGCACGGCGGTGAGCCGCTGGGCCAGCTTGTGGGACAGGGAGATGGCCAGGGGCATCAGCTCCTCAGTCTCCCGGCAGGCGTAGCCGAACATCATGCCCTGGTCGCCAGCGCCGCCGTCCAGCTCGTCGGTCATCTCGCCCTCCCGGGCCTCCAGGGCCTTGTCCACGCCCATGGCGATGTCGGGGGACTGCTCGTCGATGTTGAGCACCACGCCGCAGGTGTCGCAGTCAAAGCCGTACTTGGCCCGGTCATAGCCGATGTCCCGGATGACCTCCCGGGCCACCTTGGCGATGTCCACGTAGCAGGAGGTGGTGATCTCGCCCATGATGTGCACCAGGCCGGTGGACACGGTGGTCTCACAGGCCACACGGGCCACAGGGTCCTGAGCCAGAATGGCGTCCAGAACGGCGTCGGAAATCTGGTCGCAGATCTTGTCGGGGTGTCCCTCGGTGACAGACTCCGAGGTAAAGAAACGTCTTGCCATAAGTAATCTTCCTTTCTTTGTACGGTAAAAGCGTCAAACAAAAAATCCGCCGGACAGTCCGGCGGATGGAGACAGCGTGTCCTCATCTTGCGCGCGAGTGTAACACTCGTCTTCGCCGGATTTGGCACCTTGCTCAGGTAAGCAGGTTGCCGTGGCTTCATTGGGCCGATCCCTCCGCCACTCTCGATAAGGCAATGTTCAATTGCGGGTAACATTATATCTTTACACCACTGGCTTTGTCAATGGCAGAAACATGGAAAATCACTTCTTGGGCCGGGGTCGAAACAGGAAAGATGCCACAAGACCCAGGGTGATGGCCAGGGCGATACCCCCAGCGGTGGCGGTGAGTCCTCCGGTGAGCACCCCCAGCCAGCCCTCCTCCTCCACGGCCTTGCGCACCCCCTGGGCCAGGGTGTGGCCGAATCCGGTGAGGGGGACGGTGGCCCCGGCCCCCGCCCAGTCCACCAGAGGCTGGTACAGCCCCAGTCCGCTGAGGATGACCCCCGCCACCACGTAAAACACCAGAATCCGGGCGGGGGTGAGGCTGGTGCGGTCCAAGAGCACCTGACCGATGACGCAGAGAATGCCGCCCAGCAAAAAGGCGTTGAAGTATTCCATCAGCTTGCACCTCCTTCCAGCACAATGGCGTGGCAGATGCCGGGGATGGACTCCCCCTGCATGGTGGACACGGGGGAGAGCAGCGCCCCGGTGGGGCAGAAGAGGACCCGCTTCCATCGCCCGGACTGGAGGCCGGGCAGAACCATGGTGGTGAGCACGGCGGCGCTGCACCCACACCCGGAGCCGCCGCAGTGGACGTCCTGGGCCTCCCGCTCAAAGAGGAGCAGGCCGCAGTCGTTGTAGTTGGACAGGGGGCACCCGTCCCGGGAGAAGAAATCGGAGACGATCTCCCACCCCAGCTGGCCCAGGTCTCCAGTGAGGATGAGGTCGTAGTCGGCGGGACTGCGCCCGGTGTCCCGGAAATGGGCCCGCAGGGTCTCGTAGGCCGCCGGAGCCATGGCCGCCCCCATGTTGGCGGGGTCTTTGACCCCCTTGTCCATCACCTTGCCGATGGTGACGGCGGTGACCACAGGGCCTTTGTCCCCCTGGGCAGAGAGCACCACCGCCCCGGCAGCGGTGGCGGTCCACTGGGCGGTGGGGGGCCGCTGGCAGCCGTACTCCAGAGGGGTGCGGTACTGCCGCTCGGCGGAACAGAAGTGGGAGGAGGTCATGGCGGCGGCGTGGTGGCCCCAACCCCCGGAGAGGAGCAGGGAGGCCAGCGCCAGGCTCTCCCCCATGGTGGAGCAGGCCCCATAGAGGCCCAGATAGGGAACCCCCGCCCACCGGGCGGCAAAGGCGGAGCTGATGCACTGGTTGAGAAGGTCTCCCGCCAGAAGAAAGTCCAGCTGCTGGGCCTCCAGCTTGGCCCGTTTCAGCGCAGACTCCAGGGCCATCTGCTGCATGGTGGTCTCCGCCATCTCCCAGCTGGACTGCTGGAAGGTGTCGTCTTCACAGGTGTGGTCAAAAAAGCGGCCCAGGGGGCCCTCTTTCTCCTTGCGGCCTCCGGCGCTGCCGTAGCCCACGATGACGGGGGGCCGGGAGAGTTGATAGGTTTGGGACGAGCGGGGCATAGGCAAAGACTCCTTCAAGAAAATGTCTTGCCTCTAGTATGCGCACCGACAAGGAATTTATCACAAAAGCCAGGGAGTGCTAGAAAAATTCACAAAGGGGTGGTATAATGCACTCTGTTGGAAAATTTTTTGAGAAATGTTATGGGAGGAATCCTGTTATGTCGGAACAGACCAGATACATCGGCTATATCTGTCCCGTGTGCGGCAAGGCTGTGGTGGTGGAGCGCACCGCCTTTGCCCTGGCCGCTGGGGACCAGACCATTCCCTGCCCCTGCGGCAAGTCTCAGCTGGAATTTCACCAGCAGGGAGAGCACTGTCAGGTGACGGTGCCCTGTCTCTTCTGCGCCAAGGACCACCACACTGTGTGTTCCACCCGGGCCATGATGGAGGAGAAGCTGCTGGTGCTCTCCTGCTCTGCCTCAGGACTGGGCTGCTGCTTCATCGGAGAAGAGGAGGCGGTGTTCGGCGAGATGGAGAAGCTGGAGCGGGCCGTGGACAAGCTGCGCATGGATGACCAGGAGGAGACCCGGGGCACCTTCCTGGACGAGATCGTCATGGGCGAGGTGCTGGCGGAGCTCAAGGACATTGCAGGCCGTAAGGGCATCTCCTGCGGCTGCGGCTGCGACCAGTACGGCATCAAGGTGGGGTACTCCTCGGTGGATGTGGTGTGCGCTGGATGCGGTGCCACCCTGCGGCTGCCTGCCGCCACCCTGGACGACGTGGACGAAATCTGCGCCCGCTACACCCTCACCATTCCTGGAAAGAAGGAAGAGTAAATGAGTCATCAAATCACTGAAGTCACCTTCCGGGTGGGCTCCTTGGATGTGGACATGTTCAACCAGTGCCGCCCCTCGGCGCTGCTGGGCTATTTGCAGGAGGCCGCCACCCAGGCGGCCATCCAGCTGGGGGCCTCGGGGCCGGAGATTTTTGAGCGGTATCACTGCCTATGGATGGTGTCCCGCAACTGGGTGGAGCTGTACGCCCCCCTGCGGTGGAACGATGCGTTTACCATTCAGACCTGGCACCGGGGCGGCACCGGTGTGGCCACCTACCGGGACTTTGACATCTTCCGGGACGGGAAGCTCATCGGCCAGGGTGTGGCCCAGTGGGTGATGGTGGACGCCGATACCCACAAGCTGTTCCGGCTGCGGGATGTCACCGAGTTCCAGGGCACCGACGGCGGGGAGCGGAACAAGTCCATCAAGCTCCACCGGGTACCCATGCCCAAGGAATTTGGTGCGGCAGGGAAGCGGTATCTCGGGTATTCGGATACCGACATCAACGGCCATATCAACAACAGCCACTATGCCGACTATGCCTGTGATGCCCTCCACATGGAGCGAAACGGAAAGGGAAAGTACATCCGGGAAATCCAAATCTCCTACATTAGTGAGTGCCGGGCGGGGGAAGAGCTGTCCATGGCCACCGCCGTGGAGGGAGAGCACCTCTTTGCCCGTGGCATCGGCCCAGAGGGTGAGGTCCGGTTTGAATACGCCATGACCTTGGCGGACGAGGAACAATAAGATGATAAAGCGAAACAAGAGACAGAGAGGGGACGGCCAGCTCCGGCAGCCCGTCCCCATGGATCGCTATTTTCCCACCCCGGAACAGGGCCTGACCCAGGCCCAGGCCGCCCAGCTGGCCGCCGCCGGATGGCATAACCGGGTGGAGGAGACCAACCTGAAATCCACCGGGGAGATCATCCGGGAAAACACCCTGACCTTCTTCAACCTGGTGTTTGTGGTGCTGGCGGCGCTGCTGGTGCTGGCGGGCAGCTTCCGGGACATGTTCTTTCTGCTCATCGCCGCCATCAACTCCCTCATCGGTATCGTCCAGCAGCTGCGCTCCCGAGCCACCCTGAGCAAGCTGGCCCTGGTGGCCCAGGCCCGGGTCAAAGTGGTACGGGGCGGACAGCTGGGCACCGTGCCCGTGGACCAGTTGGTGCGGGAGGACATTGTGGAGCTGGGGGCCGGGGACCAGATTCCCGCCGACGGCCCGGTGTTGGTGGGCCAGGTGACGGTGAACGAGGCCCTCATCACCGGCGAGGCGGACCCCATCGTGAAAAATCCCGGGGACCCACTGCTCTCCGGCAGCTTTGTGGTGTCTGGCAAGTGCCGGGCCCGGATGGATCAGGTGGGGGCGGCCAGCTACGCTGCCCGTCTGGCCCATGAGGCCAAGGCGGACCAGGGGGCGGGCAAGTCCGAGATGATGAAGTCTCTGGACCGCCTGATTCGGGTCATCGGCTTTGCCCTCATTCCCCTGGGCATCGCCCTGTTTTGCAACGAATTTCTGGTGCAGGAGCAGAGCTTCTCCACCTCCATCACCTCCATGGTGGCCGCCCTCATCGGCATGATTCCCGAGGGCCTGTACCTCTTGACCAGCGTGGCCCTGGCCGTCTCGGTGATGCGCCTGGCCCAGCGGAAGACCCTGGTCCACCAGATGAGCGCCATCGAGACCCTGGCCCGGGTGGACGTGCTGTGCGTGGATAAGACAGGCACCGTCACCCAGCCGGACATGTCGGTGCAGGAGCTGGTGTGCCTGGCCCCCCAGACCTCTCCCCAGCAGGTGGAGGGGGTGCTGGGCGCCTACTACCAGGTGATGGACGCCGACAACGACACCGCCAAGGCTCTGGCCCGGCGCTTCCAGCAGGGGAACGGCTGGCAGGCCCAGCAGGTAGTCCCCTTCACCTCCGCCAACAAGTGGTCGGCGGTGGTGTTCCAGGACCACGGCTCCTATGTGCTGGGCGCCCCGGAATTCATTCTCAAAGAGGGCTACCAAGCCATTGCCCACCGGGTGGAGCCCTACCAGCAGGCGGGGTGCCGGGTGCTGCTGCTGGCCCAGTGCGACACGCCTCCCACCCAGGAGGGCGGCTTGCAGGGCGCGGTGGTTCCCGTGGCCCTGGTGGTGGTGGCCAACCCCATCCGCCCCGAGGCCCCCGACACCTTCCGCTACTTCGCTAAGTACGGGGTGGACGTGAAGGTCATCTCCGGTGACAACCCCCAGACCGTGTCCCGGGTGGCCCAACAGGCGGGCATTGCCGGGGCGGAGCGATTTGTGGACGCTGCCACCCTCAAGGAGCCAGGGGACTATGACCGGGCCGTGCAGGAATACAACGTCTTTGGCCGGGTGACCCCGGACCAGAAGCGCAAGCTGGTGAAGGCCCTGCAAAAAGCGGGGCACACCGTGGCCATGACCGGCGACGGTGTCAACGACGTGCTGGCCCTGAAAGACGCCGACTGCGGCATCGCCATGGCCTCGGGAGCCGAGGCCGCCTGCCAGGTGGCCGAGCTGGTACTGCTGGACTCCGACTTCTCCGCCATGCCCCGGGTGGTGGAGGAGGGCCGACGGGTCATCAATAACATCCAGCGGGCCGCCGCCCTCTACCTGGTGAAAAACATCATGTCGGTGTTTTTGGCCCTCATCACCCTCATTGCCGGGTTCCCGTACCCCTTTGTCCCCATTCAGCTCACCCTCATCAGCGCCTTGACCATCGGCATTCCCTCCTTTGTGCTGGCCCTGGAGCCCAACCATGAGCTGGTGCGGGGCCGATTCATGCACAATGTGCTCCGCCGGGCTCTGCCGGGAGGCCTCACCAACATCGTGCTCATTGTGGGCTTGGAGCTGTTCACCTACGCCTTTACCTTCCAGCGGGCCACCTTGTCCACCCTGTCCACCGTCACCATCGGGGCGGTGGGACTGCTGGTGATCTACTATGTGGCCCGGCCCTTGGACAAGAAGCGGTGGGCCCTGCTAGGGGCCATGACCGTGGCCATGGTGGTGGCCGTGGTGTGGTTTGGACCCTTCTTCGAACTCACCGCCCTGGACCTCCAGTCCGCCCTGGTGGTGACGGTGTTCCTGCTGCTCACCCCCTCGGTGATCTATGCCTTTGAGACTGCCTTTGAGTGGGGCAGCCGCATCAAAGGGGAGTGGCTCAAGCGCAGGAAGCAGCGTGTTAAAACCGAACAATAAGAAAAACAGCCTCTGAGTGTACCTCAGAGGCTGTTTTTTAGCCCAAAAGCTGGGCCAATTCTTCAAAACTGTGGGCGATGTGGGTGGCTCCGGCCTGGGTCAGCTCCTCCTGGCTGCCATAGCCGAAGGTGACGCCGATGGAGTCCAGGCCGTTCTCCTGGGCCCCGTGGATGTCGTGGAGGCGGTCGCCCACCATGACGCACATGGCCTTGTCCGGGCACTTTTCCCCCAACCGGGTGAATACCTCCTCGATCACTTCGCCCTTTTTGGTGCGGGTGCCGTCCAGGCAGCTGCCCACAATCTGGTCAAAGTACCCGTCCATGTGGAAGTGCTCCAGAATCTGACGGGCGAATACTTCCGGCTTGGAGGTGGCCAGACACACGGTCTTTCCCGCCTCTTTCAGCTGGGCCAGCAGGGGCTGGGTGCCAGAAAACACTTTGTTTTCAAAAATGCCCTTCTGGGAGAAGTATTCCCGGTACTTCTCCACCGCGTTCTGGGCGGTGGGGGCGTCAAAGTGGTAGAACTCCATAAAGGAGTCGATGAGGGGCGGGCCGATGAAGGGGGTGAGCCGGTCCGGGTCTTCGTGGATGCCGAAGGAGGCCAGAGCATAGGCCACCGAGTTGGTGATACCCTCTTTGGGGTCGGTGAGGGTGCCGTCTAAGTCAAAGAAAATGTGGGTGTACATAAGTTGCTTCCTCGTTTGTATGGGATGGGACTATTATACCGGAAGTGGAGGGCAGGGACAAGACCAAGATGGAGTGGTTGAGTTCACCTCGTCCCTGTGCTATCATGGGGAGCAACGACATTCAAGGAGGGGAGCCCATGAAGGACCAAAAACCATGGTTCACCGTGGACCAGGTGGACCCGGATACCTATATCATCAGCGAATACCGCCACTGGGAGGAGGCCCACTGCTATTTGCTCAATGGCAGAGACCGCACCCTGCTCATTGACACGGGGCTGGGCATCTGCGATATCTCCCCGGTGGTGGCTGCTCTGGCCCGGGGCCCGGTGACGGCGGTGGCCACCCATATCCACTGGGACCACATCGGCGGGCACCGCTACTACCCGGACTTTTACGCCCACGAGGCGGAGCTACCCTGGCTCCAGGGGGGCTTTCCCCAGCCCATTGAGTTGATACGGGGCTATGTGACGGACCGCTGCCAGCTGCCCGAGGGCTACGACGTGAACACCTACGAATTTTTCCAGGGCACCCCAACCCGAGTGCTCCGGGGCGGGGAGACCATCCATCTGGGAGGCCGAGATATCCAGGTGTTCCATACCCCCGGCCATGCCCCGGGCCATATGTGCTTTTGGGAGGCGGAGCGGGGGTACCTGTTCACCGGGGACCTCATTTACCGGGGCCTGCTCACCGCCTGGTTCCCCTCCACCGACCCCCAGGCCTATCTCAAATCCCTGGAGCAGGTGGCCCAGCTGCCTGTGCAGCGACTCTTTCCCGGCCACCATGACCTGGACCTGCCCCCAGAGCTGTGCTTGGAGATGCGGGACAGGCTGCGCCAGCTGGACCGGGCGGGGGAGCTGCGCCACGGAAGCGGAACCCATACCTATGGGGACTGGGCCATCCAGCTGTGATAGAGAGAGGAGAAAAGGTATGATGATTCGAGCTTTTCAGCCGGGAGACGGCCGGGAAATGGCAGAGCTATTTTACAACACCGTCCACAGGGTAAACGCCCGGGACTACACGCCTCAGCAGTTGGCGGTGTGGGCCACGGGGAAGATGGACCTGGAGCAGTGGGAGCAGTCTTTTCTGGGCCACTGTGCCCTGGTGGCGGAGGACGAGACGGGCATCCTCGGCTTTGGTGACATCCACCCAGACGGCTATCTGGACCGGCTGTATGTGCGCTGGGATTGCCAGGGCCAGGGGGTGGCCCGTGCGCTGTGTGACCGATTGGAGGGGGCGGTGTCAGGGCCTGTGACCACCCACGCCTCCATCACCGCCCGCCCCTTTTTTGAGGCCAGGGGCTATCGGGTGGTGCGTCAGCAGCAGGTGGAGCGGCAGGGGGTAGCCCTGACCAACTTCGTCATGGAGAAGCCGGTGACAGAGATTGGATAATTTAGCACAGTGCTGTGCTTGACTGACGGGGGAAAAACGTGTAGAGTGTTCGAGTATCATCCCAACTCTGGGAACGAGACAAGAGAAAAGAGGAGTTTGCAACCATGAAACAACGCGAGAGTTTTTCCTCCCGGCTGGGCTTTTTGCTCATATCCGCCGGGTGCGCCATCGGGCTGGGCAACGTATGGCGGTTCCCCTACATCACCGGCCAGTACGGCGGGGCCGCCTTTGTGGTGGTGTACCTGCTGTTTTTGGTGGTGGTGGTGGGCAGCATGCTGGTGGTCTCCCGGGGCCTGCAAAACGGCGTGGAGAAGATCAATAAGGCCATGATGCTCTGCCTGCTGGCGGTGATGGTACTACTGGCCGTGCGCTCCCTCACTCTGGAGGGCGGCATGGAGGGCCTGGCCTTCTACCTCATGCCCAACTTCCACAACCTGATGTACGATGCCCAGGGCAACTTCATCCTCTGGGAGGCCATCTACGCTGCCATGGGTCAGGCCTTCTTCACTCTGTCTCTGGGCATCGGCGCTCTGGCCATCTTCGGCAGCTACATCGGCAAGGAGCACACCCTCCCCGGCGAGGCTCTGCGTGCTGGGCTTCAACCTGTGGAGCGGATTCCAGCCTCTGGGGGCTGGCACTTCCATCATGGATTTGGAGGACTTCCTGGTCAGCGACAACATTCTGCCCCTGGGCTCCCTGGTGTATTTGCTGTTCTGCGTCACTCGCAAGGGCTGGGGCTGGGACAACTTCCTGGCCGAGGCCAACACCGGCTCGGGCCTGCGCTTCCCCCGTAACGTGCGCTTCTATGTGACCTATCTACTGCCCATTATCATGTTCATCATCTTTGTCATGGGCTATTGGAACCGCTTCTTTGCCTAACCAAAAGGGCCGGGACATCCCGGCCCTTTTTCTGTGTAAAAATGTTGCTTCGCTAGTGTGCGAAAGTGCTTGAAATTTTGACGGCCCTGGGTTAAAATGAAAGCTACGAGTACACGCCCGAGGCAAGGGAAAAAGGAGCGATACCCATGAGTAAAATTCAGATGAAGACCCCCCTGGTGGAGATGGACGGGGACGAGATGACCCGCATTCTCTGGCAGCAGATCAAAGAGGAGCTGCTGGAGCCATATATTGACCTGAAAACCGAGTATTACGACCTGGGTCTGCGCCACCGGGAGGAGACTGGGGACCAGGTGACGGTGGACGCCGCCGAGGCCACCAAGAAGTATGGCGTGGCGGTGAAGTGCGCCACCATCACCCCCAACGCCCAGCGGGTGGAGGAGTACAACCTCTCCCAGATGTGGAAGTCCCCCAACGGCACCATCCGTGCCATTCTGGACGGCACCGTGTTTCGTGCCCCCATCATGGTGGAGGGCATCAACCCGGTGGTGAAGAACTGGGCCAAGCCCATCACCATCGCCCGTCACGCCTTCGGTGACGTGTATAAGGCCACCGAAATGCGCCTGACTGGCCCCGGCAAGGCGGAGCTGGTGTTCACCGCCGCCGACGGCACCGAGCAGCGCCAGACCATCCAGGACTTCAAGGGGCGGGGCGTGGTGCAGGGCCAGTTCAACCTGGACCAGTCCATCACGTCTTTTGCCCACTCCTGCTTCCAGTACGCTCTGGATGTCAAGCAGGACCTGTGGTTCTCCACCAAGGACACCATCTCCAAGCAGTATGACCACACCTTCAAGGATATCTTCCACGACATCTTTGAGGCGGAGTATAAGGAGAAGTTTGAGAAGGCGGGCATCACCTACTTCTACACCCTCATTGACGACGCTGTGGCCCGTGTCATCCGCTCCAAGGGCGGCTTTATCTGGGCCTGCAAGAACTACGACGGCGATGTCATGAGCGACATGGTGTCCACCGCCTTTGGCTCTCTGGCCATGATGACCTCCGTGCTGGTGTCCCCCGAGGGCTACTATGAGTACGAGGCCGCCCACGGCACCGTCACCCAGCACTACTATCGCCACCTGCGAGGGGAGCAGGTGTCCACCAACCCCATGGCCACCATCTTCGCCTGGACGGGCGCCCTGGCCAAGCGGGGCGAGCTGGACGGACAGCCCGAGCTGGTGGACTTCGCCCACCGCCTGGAGAAGGCCGCCATTGACACCATCGAGTCCGGTGTCATGACTGGTGACCTGGTGGGCCTGTGGGAGGGGAAAGCCCCTGCCCAGAAGGTGACTGGCCTGGAGTTTATGAAGGCCATCGCCGCCAAGCTTTGATATTTTGGGGAAAGATGCAGCCCCCGGCCATATTGGCCGGGGGCTGTGTTTGTAATTAACTTAGTGTTTGTTGGCTTTGTGAATGGCCAGAGTTTTACCTGCTGCACTCTTTTGCTTTGAGGTAGAAGATTTACTGACTAAAGTTTTGGCGGCTCTGCCGACTTTTCCACCATGATGAACTGCCATACAAAAGACTCCTTTCGTCTATTGGCGATGGGGGAGAGGATGAAACCGCCAACATCCTCTCTAGGTGAATACTTACTTACGCTTGTTTGCCTTAAAGCGGAACGCAGTCAGGCCGTATGCTCGGGCGTAAATGCGCCGACCGTTTCGGGTCGTGATATACGCCGAATAGATGAACGCCTGGTTGGATTCATCTTCTTCCATACAACAGGTGTTATACTGCTTCATAGATTCGCCGTCCTTTCAAATAGATTTTCAGAGACAAGAGAAAAATGAATTTCAAGCAAATCTCTGAATCTATTGAAAAAACTCCAGACGAACTATACACTTAACAGTGAGAGGAGAGTGTATAGACGGTTTTGTCGTCTGAAACTTTCTCAATTTGTGCCTGGCTGAGCGGCAACTCAGCCAGGCTTTTTTATGTCATCCGGTCAGTACCGGGAGACACCATATTAGGTGAGTATCGTTGCCTTTGTTAAATCAAAAACAATGGCGTGTTCTTCTCGAAGCAGAATCCCTTCCACACGGTAGCCGCATTCTTTCAAGTTCCATCCTGTGAGACGCTCCAGGGTATTCAGCAGGTCTTTCACGTTCCAACGAACTGAGAGAGTACCAGATGCCTTTGGACGATAGAATAAAGTTGCGTTCTGCGCATCTGCAGCACATGCCTGGAGAGCAACTTGCTTCGTGCTTTCATTGATGAGAAATCTTGCGTACTCAGGTTCATCGAGTTTGAGGGTAACGGCTTTATTGAAAGTAATTCCATTTTGTGTAATGGAGATATAAGGAACACCCTCTGAGAAATCGAAAGCCTTGAATCCTTCCAGCAAAGTCATTTCATCCACCTCCCTCGTCTTTAATTCGATTATAACATGCTATATGGCAAAAATCAAGGATAATTGCTTGATAGTAATAAAATGATGTGAATTTATTGTACATTTCACAAAAAATTCACACAATAAAATTGCGGTGTAAAATAATGACAGATAAATAGCTCTACTTTTTACCGTTTTTGCGAGTTACTGAGTAAGTTTCTGATACATCTTCATCAGTTCCGCCACGCAGCTGCTCTCCGTCGTGGTTTTCACGTCAAAGCCATACGCCTGCATGACGGCTCTGTCGTTTTGCTGGTGCGCCTTTCGCAGCTCTGGGGGCATGGTCACTTCGTCGTAGAGGTCGGCAAGGCTGCAATCCGGGTACAGGGCACGGGCGTCTAAAATTGCCTGGGCAGTCTGCTCAATTTTGGCCTTTTGCGCCTCCGTGGGTGTGGGCCAGGCAAAATTGTTGTAAACAATGTCCTTGGAGTACCGATAGCGCATTTCCAGACGGCCACATACTGCCCGCATCCATGCCATATGAACATTTGAGGTCAGTACACCGAAATGATACAAGGTAGAGTCTGGTATAATGAATACTAGATCACTGCATAGAACATCAGGGGTCATAAATCCCATAGGGATATAGCGACGATGTTCAGAAGATACTTTAGGAAGCAAAATAAAGGTGCTATTTGGCATATTTTCTACATGAAAGCGTGTTGGAGTGTCGGCCAGTTTTCTTGTTCCAGCACTTTTACTTGCAAGGCGAAATTCTCGTACAGCCTCTACTCGCTTCATGCTTTCGGGCATTTTACGCAACTCATTCGGAGGACATTCACCAAGCCATAGGCACTGTCGAGGACAACGGTTGATAAATTCTTGAGAGCCATACCATGGCTTAAACCATTTTTCTGCTGCTGGCTCCTTCTTAACAAAGTCCAGCATTTCTTCCTGAGTAAATAGGTAGTTGCCTCCATCTATGGGCTTATTTCCAATCCCAATTTCAGGAACATCACAAAGCGGCTTACTCCGACTCTCTACAAAAATATTTTCCGCATCCAGCAGGTAGCCGTTGATATTTTGGACTTTTTGAGGACGATCCGAGGAGAACAGGAGCTTAGGCTTGTCATTCGGTGCAATGCTGAAACCGATGATAACACAATGGACATGGGCTTTTATCTTAGCTTCACTGTCCCAACGGAAGGTACGGTGGGCAAAGTCAATGTGGACACCGGCCTCAAACAGGGGTTTCCACAGATTTGCTACGGTTTCGCCTTGAGAAACAGAGTTAGTGGAGACCAGAGCAGAACGAATCTCGGTGCCAGCCATAAGGTCGGCGGCTTTTTTGTACCAGCAACAAACATAATCCAGATTTCCGGCGTTTTTCCAACCTTGGAAAATGAGATTCAAATCGTCTTTTTGTGCGGCATCCATCAACCTAGCACCCACAAACGGCGGATTACCCATGATATAATCCAGTTTGTCTTTGGGCACCACGCTCTCCCAGTCCAGCCGCAGGGCGTTCCCCTCCACGATGGAGGCGTTGGTTTTCAGGGGCAGGAAGTCCAGGGACATGTGCACCACGTCCTCCGTCTCCTTCATCATCTGACTTTCCGCAATCCATAGGGCGGTGCGGGCCACCGTGACGGCAAAGTCGTTGATCTCAATGCCGTAGAACTGATTGATGGACACCTGGATGGGGTTGTCCATGTCCAGGGTGATCTGGTCGTGGTGGAGGGCGGCAATGACCTCATTCTCCATCCGCCGCAGGGACAAATAGGTCTCGGTGAGGAAGTTTCCCGAACCACAGGCGGGGTCCAGGAAGGTCAGCCCGGCCAGCTTGGCCTGAAAGGCTTTCAGCTTGGCCATGCGGGTTTTCTCCACGGTAACCTCAAAAATCTGGGCCAGCTCGTCCCGGAGGCTGTCCAGGAACAGGGGGTCAATGACCTTGTGGATGTTCTCAATGCTGGTATAGTGCATACCGCCCTTGCGCCGGGTGTCCGGGTTGAGGGTGGACTCAAAGACAGCGCCGAAAATAGTGGGGCTGATGACCGACCAGTCAAAGTCCTCGCTGGCCTTGTGGAGAATCAGGTCCACAATGGTCTCATCCAGTCGGGGAATCACGCTCTTTTCCGCAAACAGTCCGCCGTTGACATAGGGAAAGGCTTCCAAGTCCTCATCCAGATAAGGGTCCCGGTCCTCTGGCTTGGTGTTGAGCACCTCGAACAAATCCATCAGTGCCCGGCGGGCGTCGGCGGTGTGGTGCTGTAAATAGTTGTGGAACATGTTCCGGGGGCCGAAAATCCCCGCATCCTCAGCGTAGAGGCAGAAGACCAGACGCACACACAGGGCGTTGAGGTGCTTCAAGGTATCTTCGCACTCCGGGTCCTTGTACTGAGCCAGCAAAGCATCATAGAGCACACCCACAATGCGTCCAGCCTCCAAGGAGACCTCCATCTCCTTGTGGATGTTGGTGTCCCCGGTGTCCACCAGGAATTGCAGGCGGTAGTGCTCCCGCTCCAGGTCCTTGAGTTCGATGATCTCAGGCTCACCCGTGGGCCGCTCCATGTCGTAGACGTAGAACTGGGAGAAGTTACAGGTGACGATCCACCGGGGCCGCTGGGAATAGGGCAGCTCGGCGGAGTACCGTTTGGCCTGCTGGAAGGGGGAGAGCAGAGTGCCGTCCGACTGGCGGATGGGCTTGTTCAGGTCTTTCCCCAGGCTCTTTTGCTCAATGAGTACATGGGTAGCCGGGATGAAGCCGTCAATGAAGCTGGTGTGGTCCAACGCCACCTGGTCCTCAAAAGTGATAAAGGTTTCGGGGTGCTCCACGCCATACACATCCCGCAGAAGGGAGAGCCAGAAGGGTTGGCTTTGTCCCTTTTCATATCCCTTACCCGCCCACTGGGCGGCAAATTCTTTTGCAGCGGTGCGACGCTGTGCGTCTGTCATAAGCTGTGTCCTCCAAATAAGTGTTTTCTCAAGTATACTACATTTTGAGCTGCTTTTCCACACAGTTGAGATAGTTTGCGAAAAATTGTGTATTTAGAACTCGGAGATAGGGGATGTGAGAGAAATAAATTAACAGTGCAAACAGAACACCCCCGGCCATGTGGCCGGGGGTGTCGCTTTCGTTTTATTGGAACGTGGGACTCAACTCCACCTTACCCTCCACGCACTTGACGTCCAGCGCCACAATGGGCTGGTCGTAGTGGTCGATGAGCAGGGTGGCGATGGCGTCCTCCAAATCCTTCTGAATCTGGCGGCGCAGATTGCGGGCGCCGTAGACGGGGGAGAAGGAGGTGTCCACCAGGTAGTCCAGCACGCTCTGGTCATAGGTGAAGGTGATGCCCTTGTTGCGCAGCACCTGGCTGAGCTCGCCCAGCATGATCTTGGCGATCTCCTGGAAGTTCTCCTGAGAGAGCTGGTTGAAGCAGATGATCTCGTCCACCCGGTTGATGAACTCAGGGCGCAGGAAGGACTCCAGACCCTTCATGGCCTTGTCTTTGGCCAACTGGGTGGGGGAGCGATCAAAGCCCAGAGAGCCGCCCTTGACGTTGCTTCCGGCGTTGGAGGTCATGACGATGACGGTGTTCTCGAAGTTGACCACCTTGCCGTGGGCGTCCGAGATGTGGCCGTCGTCCAGAATTTGCAGCAGCACGTTGAGCACGTCGGGGTGGGCCTTCTCGATCTCGTCAAAGAGGATGACCGAGTAGGGCTTGCGGCGGATCTTCTCGGTGAGCTGTCCGGCGTCGTCATAGCCCACATAGCCCGGGGGAGAGCCGATGATGCGGCTGACGGCGTGCTTTTCCATAAACTCGGACATGTCCAGACGGATGAGGGACTCGGGGGAGTCGAACAGGTCGGCGGCCAGCTGTTTCACCAGCTCGGTCTTGCCCACACCCGTGGAGCCCACGAAGATGAAGGACACGGGCTTGCGCTTGGCGGAGATGCCCACACGGCCCCGGCGGATGGCCCGGGCCACGGCGGACACCGCCTCGTCCTGGCCCACAATGTGGGTCTTCAGGCGGTCCTCCAGATGGGCCAGACGCTCAAACTCCTGCTCCTGAATCTGGCTGGCGGGGATTTTGGTCCACAGCTCCACCACACGGGCCAGATGGGCCACGGTGAGCATGGGGTCGCCCTTGGCTTTCAGCTCCTCCAGCTGGGCATTCAGCTGGGCCTGACGGCTCTTGAGCTCGGCCAGACGGCGGTAGGCCTTCTGGTTGCACTCCTCCTGGAGCTGCTCTTTCTGGGCGGTCACCTGGGACAGCTTGGTCTCCAGGTCCTGGAGCTGGCTCCGGCGCTCCTCCTGGCGGGTCTGGAAGGCGGGGTCCTCCCGGTTGGGGGCCTCGTTGTCGTCCCGGCTGATGGCCATTTCCAGGCTGTCCCGCTGCCGCTGGAGCTTCTGCTCCTGCTGCTGCAGATCTTGGATTTGGGGATTGTCGGCCCCGGTGGCGGCCAGCACCACGTCCACCTCTTTGGCGTAGTCGGCCAGCTCCTTCTCGATCTCTGCCATACGAGCCAGGTCCTTGTTGTGGAGGTTGACCTCCGAGGCGGCCTCGTCGATGAGGTCGATGGCCTTGTCGGGGAGGTAGCGGTCGGTGATGTACCGCTCACTCATGGACACCGCCAGACGGCAGATGTCCGGGGTGATGACCACGTGGTGGTAGCCCTCATAGTAGGGGGCGATGCCCTGGAGGATTTGGGTGGCCTCCTCCATGGAGGGCTCCTCCACCATCACAGGCTGGAAGCGGCGCTCCAGGGCGGTGTCCTTTTCGATATACTTGCGGTACTCGGTGAGGGTGGTGGCGCCGATGACCTGAATCTCGCCCCGGGACAGGGCGGGCTTGAGGATGTTGGCGGCGTTCATGGAGCCCTCGGCGTCGCCGGCACCCACGATGGAGTGTACCTCGTCGATGACCAGAATGATGTTGCCCAGCTTGCGGATCTCCTCAATGAGGCCCTTCATGCGGCTCTCAAACTGGCCCCGGAACTGGGTGCCTGCCACCAGGGCGGTGAGGTCCAGCAGGTACACCTCTTTGTCCAGCAGTTTATAGGGCACCTGGCGGTCCTGGATTTTCTGGGCCAGGCCCTCGGCGATGGCGGTTTTACCCACGCCGGGCTCGCCGATGAGACAGGGGTTATTCTTTTGGCGGCGGTTGAGAATCTGAATGGTGCGCTGAATCTCGTTGTCCCGGCCCACGATGCGGTCCAGCTTGCCCTCCTGGGCTTTGCGGGTCAGGGAGATGCAGTAGTTTTCCAAAAACTTGCGCTTGGGAGGCTTGGGCGGGCCAGAGGGCTTATCCTCTTTGCCGCCCCGGGGGCCAGAGCCCTCCTGGGGAGGCTGGGAGCCGAAGAGCTTGCTCAGGAAGGGGAAGGTGGCGGTGCGCCCCTCGTCCTCCTCCTCGTCGGGGTTCTCCGGGCGGTCCTGGGCCAGCTGCTCCAGACCCTCGACGCCGCCGAAGGCGGACATCATCTCATGGGAGAGAGAGTCCAGGTCCTCGTCGGAGATGCCCATTTTCTGCATCATGTCGTCCACAGGCTTGAGCCCCAGTTCCCGGGCGCATTTCAGGCAGAGACCTTCGTTTTTGGTCTCGCCGTTTTCAATTTTCGTGATAAAGATCACTGCCACGTTCTTGTGGCAGCGAGTACAAAGTGTCGGCTGCATGGTTAAACTCCTTTCGGAAGGTATCCTTTTTGGGGTACCCTACCAGAAGAATATGAACTAGGCATGAAGAATCTGAAATTTCCCTGAAAATCACAGGAGAAGCCGATCCAACAGAGCGCCCAGTCCCTTGGGGGTGAACAGGGAGAGGACCGGGGTGGTGGGGTTGGCGGGGATGATCTCCGCCAGCTGACCCAGCCACACCAGCACAAAGACGATGAGCACCGCCTTCAAAAGCCCTGCCAACAGTCCGCCCACGGTGTTCACCGTGGCCAGGATGGGCAGGTGGAAGGCCAGGTCCAGAATGTGGCTGAGCAAAAACCAGATCAGGAGAATGAGCAGGAAGGACAGGGCGAACAGGGTGGCCTTGGCCACCAGGTTGGCCAGGTAGTCCGCCAGCGCGCTGGCTACCGTGGTCCCGCCCTCACTGGGGATGGACGCTTCGTTCTTGGCCTGGTCCAGGAAGTAGGAGAAACCGGCGAACAGGCCCTGCTCCTTCATGGACTCCAGCAGCTGGTCCAGGGTGTAGTCGGGCTCCGCCTGCTCGGCGATGTTGCCGGGAATGCTCAGGCCGGGGTCACCGGAGTCGGTCTCCTCCCCCTGGGGCTCGGCCCCACGGATGGCCTGGTAGATGGCAGGCTCCATGATGTGGGCCACAGGGCCGTGGAACTGGGTGGAGATGAACTGTGCTCCGAAGAAGGCCACAAACAGGCCCAGCAGTCCGCACAGGGTGAGGATGAGGCCCTTTTTGGCGCCACGCCAGGCGAAGAAAGCCAAGATAACGACGATGGCGGCATCGAAAATATAAGCGGTCATGGAATCCTCCTTAACTATACGCCCTCAGGGGCAATCTCATTCGTTTAAGGCACGTAGAAGCTGGCGCTGTCTGCGGAGATGAGAACGGCGGAACCGTCCTCCATGAGCAGCACCTGACGGGCGCCCTGGGTGCTGTCCAGGGTGGCGTACAGCTCCAGGTCCTTGGTGTAGATGTTCAGCTGCTTGCCTGTGAGCACGGCGATATACCGACCGGCAGCGGACAGGGAGAGCACCTGCTGGTCGATCTCCAGGCTCTTGTGGGAGCCGTCGGAGGAGACCACCCACAGCTCGCCCTGGCTACCTGCCCGGTACTTGGCCAGCAGAGCCACGGCGAAGCCGTCCCCGGACAGGGAGTAGCGCTTGAGGTGCATATCGTTCCAGTCGATGACGGCGTTGTTGCCCTCGTGGTCGGTGAGGGTCAGGTTCTGGTCGGAGATGGACCAGACCTGGGAGACGGTGTGGCGGGTCTCCAGAACCACCGAGGAGCCCAGATCACTGGTGAGGTTGGGCTCAAAGTTCCCCGAGTCCGTGGTGTTCAGGGTATACAGGGAGAGGGTGGAGTCAAACACGCCGTCGGTTTGCCCCACGTTGAGGATGGACAGGGTCTGGCCGTCGTCGGACAGAGCGGCGTCCATGACATAGGCGGAGGAGAGGTTGACGCTCATCATGGGCTCGTAGTCGGTGCTGTACACCGTCACAGAACCCTTGTAGCCGCTGGTCTGGCTGACCACGGTGAGCTGTCCGTTTTGGTTGAGGTGGGCCGAGAGGATGGAGGTCAGGTCGGTGGCCGACCAGATCACCTCCCGCTGGCCCAGCACGTACAGGGAGGAGCCCCCGGCGTCATAAATCACAGCCAGAGAGCCGTTGGTGTCCACCACGGGGTTGTCCATGTCTACAGACAGGTCCACATACTGGGTGCCGCTGCCGGAGTACAGGGAGATGGAGGTGGAGGAGCAAACCAGCAGGTCTCCGTCCAGCACGGCGAAGGTGTCGTCCAGGCTGCCGTCGTGGGGGAAGGAGTCGGCCTGGCCGCTGTCGTTGAGTACCAGAGAGCGGTAGTGGAGCCACCGCTTGAAGTTGTCCAGGGACAGCCGGTCCCGGAACACCACCACGGCCACCGCCCCCAGGACCACCAGGACGGCCAGGAGAAAGAGCAGAACCCGCACCAAAAACTTGGGCTTTTTGGGCTGGGTGTTGGATTGGTTATTCTTTGTGTCTTCCATAATCGTATACCTCAAAAGGCGGCGGCGCACACAGGCGCCGGAGTATCGTCACAGTACGTCCTCGTCATACCACAGGTTGGTCATATACAGCCCGTCCGGCGGGGCGGTGGGCCCGGCCAAGGTGCGGTTGCGGGAGGAGAGAATGTCCGGGATATCCTCGGGGGCCAGCTTGCCCTCGGCGGCATAGATGCAGGTGCCCACCATGGCCCGGACCATGTTGTACAAAAAGCCGTCGGCGCACACCCGACAGTCGATGATCTGTCCCTTCCGCTCAATGTCGAAGTAGTGGACGGTACGCACGGTGGTGCGGGTCTCGGTGCCCACCGAGCGCACGGCGGCAAAGTCGTGGGTGCCCACAAACTGGGCGGCAGCCGCCGCCATGATGGACTCGTCCAGATGGCGGGGGTAGAACCACACCCGGTTGACATAGAAGGGGTCCCGGATGCGGGAGTTGTAGATGCGGTAGGTGTATTCTTTTTTCAGACAGGAGCCGATGGCGTTGAAGTCATCGGGCACCAGGGTGGCCTTGGACACCACAATGTCGTCGGGCAGGCGGGTATTTACCGCCAGAGGCAGCCGCTCCAGGGGGATGCCGGAGGTGGTGCGGAAATTGGCCACGTAGGTGCGGGCGTGGACCCCGGCGTCGGTGCGGCCCGCCCCGGTGACTTTCACCGGGTGATTGACCACAAAGGACAGGGCCTTTTCCAGAGTCTCCGCCACGGAGACGGCGTTTTTCTGCACCTGCCAGCCGTGGTAGGCGGTGCCGGTATAGCTCAGGCGCAGGGCAATGTTACGGGATTGCATAGGAACACCTCATAGATAAAATGGGGGGCGCTCACAGACCCACGTGGGCCAGCAGGCCCACCGCCACGGCCACCACCACCAGGCCCAGGAGAAACAGCCAATCGGCGGGGCGCAGGCGGAGCTCCCGCATCCGGGTGCGGCCTGTCCCGCCGCAGTAGCAGCGGCACTCCATGGCGGTGGCCAGCTCGTCCGCCCGGCGAAAGGCGGAGATGAACAGGGGCACCAGCAGGGGGATGAGGGCCTTGGCCTTGCGGATGAGGCCGCCGGAGTCGAAGTCCGCGCCTCGGGCCCGCTGGGCGGACATGATCTTGTCCGTCTCCTCAATGAGGGTGGGGATGAAGCGCAGGGCGATGGACATAATCATGGCCAGCTCGTGCACCGGAACCTTCACCTTTTTCAGGGGGGAGAGCAGGCTCTCCAGACCGTCGGTGAGGGCCAGGGGGGAGGTGGTATAGGTGAGCAGGAAGGTGGCACAGATGAGCATGAGAATGCGTACCACCATGAAAAAGGCATGTAAAATACCCTCATAGGTGATGGTAAAAATCCAGAAGGACACCAGAGGGGTGCCGGGGGTATAGAACATGTTCAAGACAGCGGTGAAAATCAGCAGGAAAATCACCGGCTTCATGCCCCCCAGCAGGGTTTTGGCCCGGATGTGGGCCACGGCGCAGCCCCACACCAGCAGGGCCAGCATAATGCCGTAGGTGACAAACCAATTGGCCAAAAACAGGGCCACCACATACACCAGAAGCCCCGCCAGCTT
This sequence comes from Pseudoflavonifractor sp. An187, assembly GCF_002160275.1. Taxonomy (NCBI): domain Bacteria; kingdom Bacillati; phylum Bacillota; class Clostridia; order Eubacteriales; family Oscillospiraceae; genus Pseudoflavonifractor; species Pseudoflavonifractor sp. An187. The sequence goes on from NZ_NFKG01000002.1 coordinate 23,084, forward strand.
GATGCGGGGGTCTACCCGGTGGAGAAAGGAGTTGCCGGGGAAAAATTGCCCCAGGGTAATGTCCTTGAGGTTCATGCCTGCGCCCCCTTTCGGGCCAGCAGGATGGCGTCCCGGGCCTGTTCCACGGTGTACACCGAGGCGGGCACCTCATAGCCCATGTCCCGCAGCCGGGCGAACACCCGGGTCATCTCGGGCACGCCCAGGCCCATCTTCTCCAGCTCGGCCCCGTGGGAGAACACCTCTTGGGGGGTGCCGGAGTAGGGAATGGTGCCGTCTCGGAACACCACCAGCCGCTGGGCCTCCCGGGCCACCTCGTTCATGGAGTGGGACACCAGAATGATGGCGGCCTTTTTCTCCCGGTGATAGGCCCGGATGTTGCCCAGAATCTGAGCGGCTCCGGCGGGGTCCAGCCCGGCGGTGGGCTCGTCCAGAATGAGCACCTTGGGCTCCATGGCGATGACCCCCGCAATGGCCACCCGGCGCTTTTGGCCGCCGGACAGGTCAAAGGGGGACTTCTCCAGAGTGTGGTCGGACAGGCCCACAAAGCAAGCGGCCTGGCGCACCCGGCGGTCCACCTCGGCCTGGTCCAGCCCCATGTTGGTGGGGCCGAAGGCGATATCCCGGTACACCGTCTCCTCAAAGAGCTGGTACTCGGGGTACTGGAACACCAGGCCCACCTGGAAGCGCACCTGACGGGTACGCTCCTTGGAGCCCCAGATGTCCTCCCCTTCAAAGAGTACCTGTCCCGAGGTGGGGCGGAGCAGCCCGTTGAGGTGCTGCATCAGGGTGGATTTGCCCGAGCCGGTGCGGCCAATGACCGCCAGATATTCCCCCGGGGCCACGGTCAGGTCCACGTTTTGCAGGGCCACGTGCTCAAAGGGGGTGCCTTGACTATAGATATGGGTGAGTTGTCTGAGTTCAATGATAGGCGTCATAGATACGGGCCTCTCTTATCGGGGTAGAATGTGGGCCAGTGCCTGGGCGCAGTCCTCGCAGGTGAGGACGTCCAGGGGCACGTCCAGCCCGGCCTGGCGCAGCTCGTACAGCAGCGCCACCGAGTCCGGCACTTCCAGCCCCAGGCGGCGCAGCCCCACCACGTTCTGAAAGACCTGGGCGGGGGGGCCGTCCATGACCACGTGGCCGTTGTCCATGACCACCAGCCGCTGGGCCCGGGCCGCTTCGTCCATGTGGTGAGTGATGAGTACTACGGTCATCCCCAGCTCCCGCTGGAGGCGGCATACCGTGTCCAGCACCTCCCGGCGTCCCACCGGGTCCAGCATGGCGGTGGGCTCGTCCAGCACGATGCACCGGGGACGCAGGGCCAGCACCCCAGCGATGGCCACCCGCTGCTTCTGGCCGCCGGAGAGTAGATGGGGAGCGTGGCGGGCATATTCCGTCATGCCCACGGCCGCCAGGGCCTCGTCCACCCGGCGGCGAATTTCCGCCGAGGGAACCCCCAGGTTTTCCGGGGCGAAGGCCACGTCCTCCTCCACCACGCTGGCCACGATCTGGTTGTCCGGGTTTTGGAACACCATACCCACCGTGCGGCGGATGTCCAGCAGCTTGTCCTCGTCGGTGGTGTCCATGCCGTCCACGTACACCTTGCCCGAAGTGGGCAGGAGGATGGCGTTGAGGTGCTTGGCGAAGGTGGACTTGCCCGAGCCGTTGTGGCCCAGAATGGCCACGAAGGAGCCGGCCTCAATGTCCAGATTGACGTGGTCCAGCACTGTGGGGGCTACCCCCTCGGCGGTGGTGTAGCGAAAGGTCAGGCCTCTGGCCTGGATGATGGGATTAGCCATGGTAGACATGCTCCACGGAAGATGCCACCCAGCGCCCGGTAGCGCCGCAGGGGAGGGCCAGCCCGGTCTGGGTTACCGGCAGGCCCAGCTCGTCGGACACGGTGCGCCCTCCGAACTTGCCGCCGATGACAGTCTGCAAAATATAGGTCAGCACCGACGGGGCCAGGCCCGTGGTGTAGGAATTGAGGATCACAAAGAGGGGGTCATCGCTGAGGACGTTGGACACCAGCTCCACAAAGGGGTACAGGTTCTCCTCCAGCTTCCACACCTCACCGGAGGGGCCCCGGCCATAGGAGGGGGGGTCCATGATGATAGCGTCGTAGCGGCGGCCCCGGCGGATCTCCCGCTCTACAAACTTGGCGCAGTCGTCAATGATCCAGCGGATGGGCTTGTCCTCCAGACCCGAGGACTTGGCGTTCTCCCGGGCCCACTGAACCATGCCACGGGCGGCGTCCACGTGGCACACGCTGGCCCCGGCCGCGGCGCAGGCCACCGTGGCCCCGCCGGTGTAGGCAAACAGGTTCAGCACCGAAATGGGGCGGCCCGCCCGGCGGATGAGGTCCTGGGCAAAGTCCCAGTTGGCCGCCTGCTCGGGGAACACGCCGGTATGTTTAAAGTTCATCAGGCCCACGTTCAGGGTCAGTTCTTTATAGTGAATCTGCCACCGCTCGGGCACCTGCTTGGAGGCCCACTGGCCGCCGCCGGTGTGGGAGCGGGAATAGCGGGCGTGGGCCGTCTTCCAGCCCTTGTTCTGGCGGGGGGTATTCCAAATGGCCTGGGGGTCCGGGCGCACCAGCAGGTGAGAGCCCCAACGCTCCAGTTTTTCTCCACGGCCGCAGTCCAGCAGCTCATAATCTTTCCAATTTTTGGCCAACCACATGAGCACATTCTCCTCATTATATAATCAACGTATTATACTACACAGGTGGGAATTAGTCAAACCCGTGGGGGACGAAAAAACACCCCACGGAAGGGGGAACATTCCGTGGGGTGAGGGGGTTAGACTTCGATGGGGTACTTGCCAGTGAAGCACCCGTCGCAGAACCCGCAGTCGGCCTGGGGTGCGATCTGGTGCAGGGCCTCCAGAGACAAGAAGTGGAGGGAATCGGCCCCAATCATCTCCCGCATCTCCTCCTGGGTGTAGTTGCAGGCGATGAGGGCGTCCCGGTCGGGAATGTCGGTGCCGAAGTAGCAGGGGGCAATAAAGGGCGGGGCGGAGGAGTACATGTGTACCTCCGTGGCCCCCGCCTCTCGGAGCAGGGAGACAATCTGCTTGGAGGTGGTGCCCCGGACGATGGAATCGTCCACCATCACCACCCGCTTGCCTGCCACACAGCTGGCCAGAGCCCCCAGCTTGATGCGTACCGCCTGCTCCCGGCTCTCCTGGTCGGGGGTAATGAAGGTGCGGCCAATGTAGCGGTTTTTCACCAGGCCCACCCCGTAGGGAATGCCGGACTCCTCGGCAAAGCCCATGGCGGCGTCCAGTCCGGAGTCGGGCACGCCGATGACCACGTCCGCCTCCACGGGGAACTCCCGGGCCAGCAGCCGTCCGGCGTTGCGCCGGGCCAGGTGCACCGACTGGCCGCACAGCACCGAGTCGGGGCGGGCGAAGTAGATATACTCGAAGATGCACATATGGCTGGAGGAACCCTGACAGTTCTCCCGGATGGAGCGCACCTGGGTGCCCTCCACCACTACGATCTCGCCGGGGTCCAGTTCCCGCTCGAACTGGGCTCCCACGGCGTGGAGGGCGCAGCTCTCCGAGGCGAAGATCACCGCATCCCCCCGGCGGCCCATGCACAGGGGGCGGAAGCCCCAGGGGTCCCGGACGGCGATGAGTTTCTGGGGGGACATGACCAGCAGGGAGAAGGCGCCCCGCAGGCCCTTGACCGCCCGGCACACTGCCTCCTCGGCGGAGGCGCAGCGCAGCCGCTCCTGGGCGATGGCGTAGGCGATGAGTTCGGAGTCGGTGGTGGTCTGGAAGATGGCGCCCCGGTACTCAAAGAAGGTGCGCAGCTCGGCGGTGTTCACCAGGTTGCCGTTGTGAGCCACCGCCAGGGTGCCCTTGACGTACTTGAGGGTCAGGGGCTGGGCGTTTTCCCGCTGCCCGCCGCCGGTGGTGGCGTAGCGCACATGGCCCACGGCCATGGTGCCATTGAGACGGTCCAGCACGTCGGGGTGGAACACGTCTCCCACCAGGCCCACATCCTTGTGGAAGGAGAGCACCCGCTGGTTGATGGTGGCGATGCCACAGGCCTCCTGCCCCCGGTGCTGGAGGGCGTACAGGCCGTAATAGGTGGTGCGGGCACAGTCCCCGTGGGGGTCGCTGATGCCGAACAGGCCACACTCTTCGTGGATGGACATGGTCATTCCTCCTGAAAATCAAATGGGCGCTGTGACCCAATGGCCACAGCGCCCTTGCTGTCGTCATACGCCCATTATAGCGGAGTAGACGGGAGCTTGTCAATCTGCGAATTGCCGAAAAATGGCTCTTAGCGCAAGGTGGCGCCCAGCTCAGAGGCCAGGGCGGCCAGAATGTGCTGCACCTCGCTCTCCGCCTCCTCGCCGGTGAGGGAGCGGTCGTCGGCCCGGAGGGTGAGGTTGAAGGCCACGGACTTCTTGCCGTCCTCCACCCCCTTGCCCCGGTAGATGTCGAAGAGGGTCACGTTTTTCAGCAGGCCGTGGGCGGCGTTCTGGATGCAGGCCTCCAGAGCGCCCACCGTGACGGCCTCGTCACACACCACAGCGATGTCACGGGTGACGGCGGGGAACTTGGGCAGGGGGGTGTACACGGGGTCAGCACCCTTGGCCAGAGCCAGCTCGTCCAGAGCCAGCTGGGCGCAGTACAGCTCGCCGTCCACGCCGTAGTTCTGAGCCACCAGGGGGTGAATCTGGCCGAAGAAGCCCACACAGTCAGAGCCCACCCACACCTCGGCATAGCGGCCGGGGTGGTAGGACACCAGCTCGGTGAAGCCGGAGCCGGTGCGGAAGGTGACGTCGCTGGCCCGCAGGTCCTTCAAAATGGCCTCAATGCAGCCCTTCATGGTGTAGAAGTCCATGTCGGAGCCATAGGCGCCCAGGGTGAGGGTCTTGGACTCCACCGCCAGGCCATCTTCGCCGCCGGGAGCGTAGGTGCGGCCCACCTCGTACAGGCGCACGTTCTGGTTGCGGTAGTTGTAGTTGCGGGTGAGAATCTCCAGCATGGAGGGGAGGGTGGTGGTGCGCATGATGGAGGTGTCCTCGCCCAGAGGGTTCAAGATCTTCAGGGAGTTACGGCCCAGGTAGTCCGCGGGCCAGTTGATCTTGTCGTAGCAGGTGGGGGAGATGAAGGAGTAGGTGATGATCTCGTCATAGCCCATGGTGCGGCACATGCTGCCCACTTGGCGCTCCAGCAGCTCCTCATCGGAGTAGCCGCCCAGGGTGGTCTGGCCCCGCATGAGGGTGCAGGGGATGTTGTTGTAGCCGTAGAACCGGGCCACTTCCTCGGCAAGGTCGGCCATGCCGATGACATCGCCACGCCAGGAGGGAACGGTGACCTGGTTGCCCTCCACCTGGAAGTCCAGGCTGCGCAGGATGCGCACCATCTCCTCCTCGGCCACATCGGTGCCCAGCAGGGCGTTGATGCGGTCGGGCTCCAGGGTGAGCACCCGGGGCTGGGGCACATAGTTGAGGATGTCGATGATGCCGTCCACCACGTCGCCGGCGCCCAGCATTTCCACCAGCTCACAGGCCCGCTGGACAGCGGGGAGGGTGTTCATGGGGTCCAGGCCCTTTTCAAACTTGGCGCTGGCCTCGGTGCGCATGCCCAGGGCCAGAGCGCCCTTGCGGATGGTGGCGCCGTCAAAGCAGGCGGACTCGAACACCACGTCCACGGTGTCGTCCACGATCTCGCTGTTTTCGCCGCCCATGATGCCAGCCAGGCCCACGGCCCGGGTCTCGTCGGCGATGACCAGGTGGTTGGCATTGAGGATGTGGCTCTTGCCGTCCAGGGTGGTCAGCTCCTCCCCCTCCTGGGCACGGCGGACGATGATCTTGCCGCCGTGGACATAGCGGTAGTCAAAGGCGTGCATGGGCTGGCCATACTCCAGCATGACATAGTTGGTGATGTCCACGATGTTGTTGATGGGGCGCACGCCCATGGAGCGCAGCCGCTCCCGCATCCACTTGGGGGAGGGGCCGATCTTCACGTTGCGCACCATCCGGGCGGTGTACCGGGGCACCAGATCGGCGGCGGGGGTCTCCACGTCCAGCAGCTCCATGAGGTTGCCCTCGGCTCCGCCCTTCACCACGGGCTCGTGGAGGGTGAGGGGTGCGCCGAAGGTGGCGGACACCTCCCGGGCCAGGCCGATGACGGACAGGCAGTCGGGGCGGTTGGGGGTGATCTCAAACTCCACCACGTGGTCGTCGGCGTTGATGATGGGCTTGATGTCGTCGCCGGGCTTGCAGTCCTCCCGGAGCACGAAAATGCCGTCGGGGATGCAGTGGGGGAACTCCGCCTGCTGGGCGTGGAGGTCCGCCAGGGTGCAGATGGAGTCGGTCTTGGTGTTGTAGGCCACCAGATCCCCCTCGTGGAGGTTGGGGCAGATGGTGTCGGGAGCGGCGGTGCCGTCACCGGTATCCAGGCAGGTGTGGAAGGTGCCGTCGGGCTGAGAGGCGCACTCCAGGACCTTGGCGGCCACCACGGGGCCGTAAATCTTGTCGCCGGGCTGGATATCGGTGGAGATGGAGGGCTTGGCGGGGTCCAGGGGCTTGTAGTCGCCCAGAATGGCGGCGGGGGTGATGGCGGCGTAGGGGAAGTCCCGCTCGTCCAGGCCCAGCTCCAGCAGGCCGCACATCATGCCGTTGGACACAACGCCACGCAGCTTGCCCTTCTCAATCTTCTTGCCACCGGGCAGGGTGGACTTGTGCAGGGCCACGGGCACCAGGTCGCCGGGGTGGACGTTCCAGGCGCCGGTGACGATCTGCACCGGCTCGGCCTGGCCGGCGTCGATCTGGCAGATCCACATGTGGTCGGAGTCGGGGTGGCGCTCCATGGACCGGATGCGGCCCACCACCACGTTGGAGATCTCAGCGCCCAGGTCGTGGGTCAGCTCCACCTTGGACCCGGACAGGGTCATGGCCTCGGCAAAATCATGGTCATTGGCGTCTACGGTGACAAATTCACGCAGCCAGTTTCTGCTTAAATTCATGGTAATGTTCCCCTCTTTCCTTAAAACTGCTCCAGGAAGCGCACGTCGTTTTCAAAAATCAGGCGCAGGTCGGCGATCTTGAACCGACGCATGGCGGTACGCTCCAGGCCGATGCCGAAGGCCCAGCCGGAGTACTCGTTGGGGTCGATGCCGCTCATCTCCAGCACCCGGGGGTGAATCATGCCAGCGCCCAGCAGCTCAATCCAGCCCTCGCCCTTACAGGTGGGGCAGCCCACGCCGCCGCACTTGTGGCACTGCACGTCCATCTCGCAGGAGGGCTCGGTGAAGGGGAAGTGGTGGGGACGGAACCGGGTCTTGGTGCCCTTGCCGTAGAGCTTCTCCACCACGGTGTTCAGGGTGCCCTTCAGGTCGGCCATGGTGACGTTCTTGTCGATGACCATGCCCTCCACCTGGTGGAACATGGGGGAGTGGGTGGCGTCCACCTCGTCCTTGCGGTACACACGGCCGGGGGCGATGATGCGGATGGGCAGCTCCATGGTGTCCATGGCCCGCACCTGCATGGGGGAGGTCTGAGAGCGGAGCATCACCCGGCTGTCCTCATCAAAATAGAAGGTGTCGGACCAGTCCCGGGAGGGGTGGTTCTCCTCGGCGTTGAGGCGGTCGAAGTTCAGCTCAGCCAGCTCCACCTCGGGGCCGTCCAGCACGGTGAAGCCCATGCCGATGAAGATCTCCTTGATTTCATCCAGGGCGATATACATGGGGTGACGGTGGCCCACCTTCACAGGCTTGCCGGGGATGGTCACGTCCAGGGCCTCGTCCTTGAGCCGCTGCTCCAGGGCCTGGGCCTCCAGCTTCTTGCCCTGAGTCTCCAGAGCGGCCTCCAGGTCCGCGCGCACCTGGTTGGCCAGCTGGCCCATGACGGGGCGCTCCTCAGCAGAGAGTTTGCCCATCTGCTTGAGCACGCCGGTGAGCTCGCCCTTCTTGCCCAGGTACTGCACCCGCAGGGCGTCCAGGGCTGCCAGGCTGTCAGCGGCCTCGAAGGCGGCAAGGGCCTGCACACGAATGTCGTTTAATTGCTGCTTCATCTATTCTCTTCCTTTCGGGTAAAATATGAAATGAAAAAGCCTTTCCTCCCTACAAACAGGGACGAAAGGCCAGCCTTCCGCGGTACCACCCGCATTTGTGCGCCATGCGCACACACTCTCTGCCCCATAACGGAGGGCACGCCGTCCTGCTCTCACAGGCCGCTCCCGGGCGAACCAAGCGACACACACCAAGGCGGCTTTCAGCCGGTGACCGCCTCTCTCTTCAGATATGCCAGCACGCTATTTTCCCGTTCTTCGCATTTGCACTAAAAACTTTTATATCACAATATAGGTTGAAAAGCAAGAGGGAAAACTTTATAATGGGGCGTGCACGATCTGACATACCCCCATCTCGTCTTCATATATATGGAGACAGGGGCGGCGGTTTCCGCCCCTCAAGTACGGGAAAGGGGGGAGCGCATTGCGCAGAGAATTGGTCTGCGGGGCGCTGATGATGACGGTGCTGCTCACAGGCTGCTCCAAGCAGGACCAGCAGGCGCAGCAGCAGGGCGTGCTGCTGCGGGGCCAGTACCAGGCCATGAGCGGCTGGTCGGGCACCTTCCGGGTCAGCGCCCATTTGGGCCAGCAGCTCTATGAGTTCACCTTAGAGGGGACGGCCCAGCAGGAGGGAGAGACGGTACTCACCGTGGTGGAGCCGGAGTGGATGGCAGGAGTCACCGCCCGGATGACCGATGAGGAGGCGGTCTTGGAGTATGACGGAGCGGGGATGACCTTGGGCACCCTCAACGGGGACGGCCTGAGCCCCATTGCCGCCATACCGGAGATGCTGGACCAGGTGGCCCAGGGCTACATAGCCCAGTGCAGCTGGGCGCAGGAGGGGGAGGACACCTTCCTGGAGCTGACCTGCCGGGACCCGGAGCAGGAGCAGGGAGCGGGCACGGAGTATACCATGTGGTTTGCCCCGGACACCTTTGCCCTTCGCATGGCGGAGGTACAGGTGGAAGGAGTCACCGTGCTCACCGTGACAAGTGATGATTTTACCATGGAGATGAACGAGGATGAATCAACAGACCATGCGGACCTGGACGGAGATCCGTCTGGACAATCTGGAGCATAATTACCATGTATTGCGGTCTTGCGCCCCCCAGAGCAAGTTTCTGGGCGTGGTGAAGGCCAACGCCTACGGACACGGGGCGGAGGAAGTGGCCCACAAATTGCAGCAGCTGGGGGCGGACTATCTGGCCGTGGCCTGCCTCAACGAGGCCACCGAGCTGCGCCAGTCTGGCATTACCATGCCCATTCTCATTCTGGGAGCCACCCCGGCGGAGTTTGCCCCCCAGGTGGTGGAGCACGACCTGACCCAGGCGGTGTTTACCCTGGAGCTGGCTCAGGCCTTGTCCAAGGCCGCTGTGGCCCAGGGCAAGCGGGCCAAAATCCACGTTAAGCTGGACACCGGCATGAGCCGTCTGGGGATTCTGGCCCACGACCCGGCCCAGGCGGCCCAGGAGGTGGACGCCCTGTGCGCCCTGGAGGGGCTGGAGGCCGAGGGCATTTTCACCCACTTTGCCAACGCCGACGGGGACGAGGGGTACACCATGGAGCAGTTTACCCGCTTCCTGGACACCCTGGATGTGCTGAAAAACACCTATGGACGCACCTTCCAGCTGCGCCACTGCGCGGCCAGTGCCGCCGTGCTCAACTTCCCCTGCACCCACCTGGACATGGTGCGCCCGGGCATTGCCCTGTACGGCTACCTGTCCGACCCCTCCTGCCAGGGGCTGGACGCCGGGGAGCTGTGGCCGGTGATGACCCTGAAGACCCGGGTGGCGGCGGTGCGGGAGCTGCCGGGGGACACCCCGGTGAGCTACGGCTGCACCCAGCACATGCCCGCCTCCGGCGGTCGGGTGGCGGTGCTGCCGGTGGGCTATGCCGACGGCCTGCACCGGGTGTTGTCCGGCCAGGGCACCGTGCTGGTGGGCGGCCAGGAGCGGCCCATTGTGGGCCGGGTGTGCATGGACATGTGCATGGTGGCCCTCCAGGAGGAGGACCAGGTGCAGCCGGGAGACGAGGCGGAGCTGTTCGGCGCCCACCACTCCCTGGAGGATATGGCCCAGCTGGCGGGGACTATCCCCTACGAGCTGCTGTGCGCCGTCTCCCCCCGGGTGCCCAGATTGTACCAGGGCGCATAAGATAACACGGGGGGTCGCCCCCGAGGGAGCGGCGAGAGATGGAGCGGCACCCGGTGGCGAAGGAATCCTGTTCCACCGGTATAAGATCCGCCCCACCGTGGGAGAATGATAGTACCCGGCAGGCATGGCAAGGACCGGGCACTATAAATCCGGCGGAGTGTGAAATCCTGTGGACAACAGTGTCAAACGCGGCGATATTTATTACGCCGACCTCAGTCCGGTGGTGGGCAGCGAACAAGGGGGCGTTCGCCCTGTCCTGATCGTGCAAAACGACACCGGAAACAAACACAGCCCCACGGTCATTGCAGCGGCCATCACCTCTCAGACGGGGAAGGCCCGACTGCCCACCCATATCACCCTGGCAGCCCACAGCTATGGCCTGCCCAAGGACTCCATCGTGCTGTTGGAGCAGATTCGTACCCTGGACAAACGGCGGCTACGGGAACATATGGGCCGGGTGGACGAACAAGTGATGAAAAAGGTGGACGGGGCCATTGCGGTCAGCTTCGGCCTGTCCAACCAGCAGTTGGTTTGAAGGTGCGGCCTGCCCCAAATTTGGGGCAGGCCGCAAGCTGTGTTTGGGGTTTACAAAAGGTTCACAACTGGTTCCCAAATTGTCTATCATTCGACATGGGGGTTCTGGTATCATAGGCCATGTCAGGAAGAGATGTCCAGGCAGAGCTGAGACCTCCCTTGACAGCGACGAACGAACAACCGGGGCTGCTCTGGCAGCAGTCGGAGCCCCCCGGACAAACAACTCCAGAGACACCCTCTCTGTTTAGCCTGTCGGAACGGCCAAGCCTTTCCTGACAGGCTTTTTTTGTGCCGGGAGAAGGGGGAAAACGGAAAACACTTGCCAAGTTCGCCTGGACGGGGTAGACTATGGAGAGATGCCGAATGTCCGGGGACGCCCGGGCCAACCTAGAGAATGGAGAAATCATATGGATTACTTTCACCTGTCAGTGGGACAGGATATCCTCCACCCCATGAGCAGCCTGGCGCTGGCTCACCTGGGGGATGGAGTGTATGAGCTCATGGTGCGCACCTGGCTGTGCCTGAAGGGCAAGGCCACCAACAAGGGGCTGCACCGTGCGGCGGTGACCTATGTCTCCGCCCCCGCCCAGGCCAAGCGGGTCAAGCTGATTTTGCCCATCCTCACCGAGGAGGAGCAGGACGTGTACCGCCGGGCCCGCAACAGTCACACCGCCGCCATCCCCAAGGGGGCCAGCGTGGGAGAGTACCACGCCGCCACCGGGCTGGAGGCCCTGTTCGGCTGGCTGTACTTGCAGGGCCGCCTGGACCGGCTCAATGAGCTGTTTGAACGGATGATGACGGAGGAATGAGCCATGCCCTTGGATGCAATTGTCATGACCGCCCTGGCCGGAGAGCTGCGGGAACGCATCACCGGCGGAAAGGTGGACAAGATCTATCAGCCCACCCGGGATGAGGTGGTGCTGCACATGCGCACTGGGCAGGGAAATGTGAAGCTGCTGCTGTCGGCAAACCCCGCCCACCCCAGAGCCCAGCTCACCACCGTGACCCGGGAGAACCCGGAGACGCCTCCCATGTTCTGTATGCTGCTGCGCAAGTATTTCCTGGGCGGCCGCATTCTGGAAATCAAACAGCCCCCCATGGAGCGGCTGCTGGAGTTCCGCTTTGAGACCCTCAGTGAGCTGGGGGACCGGGTGGAGCGGGCCCTGGTGCTGGAGTGCATCGGCCGCAAGTCCAACCTCATTATGCTGGACGGAGCAGGGCGCATCACCGACAGCATGCGCCGGGTGGACGGGGATATCTCCGCCCAGCGCCCGGTGATGCCCGGCCTCTTCTACCAGTACCCCGTGCCCACGGGCAAGCTGGACTTCACTGCCATGGGGGAGGAAGAGCTGGAGCAGCTGGTGTCCAGCCAGGCGCCCCAGGGAGAGGGCCAGGACAAGTGGCTGCTGGACACCTTCAGCGGCATTTCCCCCCTGGTGGCCCGGGAATTGGCCTTCCGGGCCGACGAGACTTCCCAGGGCCTGGCCCGGGAGGTGCTGCGGCTGCGCTCCATCATCCTGGAGGGCAAGTATGAGCCGGTGGTGCTGAAAAAAGAGGGGAAGGAGATGGACTTCTCCTTCCTGCCCATTCTGCAATACGGCCCCGAAGTGGAATTGACCCGCTGTGAGACCTTCTCCCAGCTGCTGGACGACTACTACGCCGCCCGGGAGGCCCAGGAGCGGGTGAAACAGCGGGGGGCGGACTTCATCCGGTCGGTGACCCAGGCCCGCAACCGCACCGCCAAGAAGATCGCCAACCAGGAGGCAGACCTGCGCCGAGCGGGTAACCGGGAGCAGATGCGGGAGTATGGGGACATCATCACCACCAACTTCTATCAGATGCACCGGGGCCAGTCGGTGCTGGTGGCTCAGAACTACTATGACCCGGAGTGCAAAGAGGTAGAGATCCCCCTGGACCCCCTGCTCACTCCCCAGCAGAACGCCGCCAAGTACTATAAGGACTACAAAAAGGCCCAGAAGGCGGAGGAGATGCTGGCCATCCAGCTGGAGAAAAACCGCACCGAGCTGGAGTACCTGGACAGCGTGCTGCAAATGATCACCCTGTCCGAGGGAGACCGGGACTTGCAGGAGATTCGCCAGGAGCTGATGGACAACGGGTATTTGCGCCAGCACAAGCGGAAGATGACCGCCAAGGGCAAGGTGAAGATCATCCACGCCAAGCCCATGGAGTTTCGCTCCTCCGCTGGCCTCACCATTTTGGTGGGCAAGAACAACAGCCAGAATGACCGCCTGACCTTGAAGGACTCGGACAAGCGGGATTTGTGGTTCCACGTGCAAAAGCTCCACGGCTCCCACGTGATTTTGAAGACCGGAGGGGTCCAGCCCGACGACCAGTCGGTGACGGAAGCGGCCATGCTGGCCGCCTGGTTCTCCCAGGCCAAGGACTCCGCCCAGGTGCCGGTGGATGTGACCCCTGTGAAAGCCATTAAGAAGCCTGCGGGGGCCAAGCCTGGGTTTGTCATCTACAACACCTATAACACGGTGTATGTCACACCCCAGGAGGAACTGGTGAAGAAACTGCGGGTGAAATGAGCAAAGGGGACAGCTTCCAATTCGGCGGCTGTCCCTCTTTTCTGTACTAGGCGCAGATTTGCTAGCGTGGCAAATACGCTCCGCTGGGCCCGATTTCTCCGCGATGAGAAATCGGGGAAAGAATCGCCTAGGGCGTTCCCCCTAGGTACCCCCTGAGGTCTCCTTGCATGGCGCTGGAGCATCCCCCACCGACACTGAGGGAGGAAGGATTGTCTGGTTCTTCTTGCTCCGCTGCCGCTGATATATTCCCCGTATTGCCACGGTGATTCCTTGGGTACAGCGTCGGTGCATGGTGGAGACTTGCAGTTCCCACCCACCACCGGCCCTGTCCTTCTGGGGCAGTTCCTTCCACTCTGGAAGATTGAGCGGTAGCGGATGTAGCGGCATAGAGGATCGGCTTACCCCTGGGCCGATTGGGATTTATCCAGAGTCAAAGGACTACTGACCCAAGCAGGGTACCTAGGGGTGCAACCCCTAGGCGGCTTTTTCGTCTATTTTTGGCCGCTCAAAAATAGACCCCTAGCGGAGCGTCCCCGCCAGACTGGCAAGTCTGCATAAAGACATTGGAGAAGAGCAGATGATTGACCATAGAAAAACAGCGGAAGCAACCAAATGGCTGCTTCCGCCGTAGTTATAGAGGGAATCAGGCTTTCAGCTTCTGGATGCCCAGCTCCATGCGGCGCAGGGTCTCCTCCTTGCCCAGAATGTAGCACAGCTCCACAGCGCCGCCGGGGGTGACGGTCTTGCCGGCGATGGAGATGCGCAGGGGCCACATGAGGGTGGCGTTTTTCACGCCCAGAGACTCGGCCAGCTGGATGAGGGTGTCGTGGATGCCCTCCTGAGTCCAGCTCTCCAGAGCGGAGAGGACAGGGACGGTCTTCTCCAGCATGTCCAGGGACACCTCAGAGTTGGTCTTGGACTTCTTGTTGGTGAACAGCTCCACGCCGTACTCGGGGAGCACATCGAAGAAGTCCACCTTCTCGGGAATGTCGGTGAGGCGCTCGCACCGGGCCTGGAGCAGGGAGGCGATGACGTCGGCGTCATAGGCCTCGTTGGTGACAGCCTTACGGATGTAGGGCCGGGCCACCTCAGCAAAGGCCTCAGGGGTCATGGAGCGCAGGTAGGTGGCGTTGAAGTAGTTGAGCTTCTCCATGTCGAAGGCGGAGGGGGACTTGGAGATGCCGGAGATTTCAAACGCCTTCACCAGCTCGTCCAGAGTGAAGAACTCCTGCTCGCTGAGCTCACCGTGGGGGGCCCAACCCAGCAGGGAGACATAGTTCACCACAGCCTGGGACAGATAGCCCATCTGGATGAGGTCCTCGTAGGAGGGGTCGCCTTTGCGCTTGGACATCTTGCGCACGGCCCCGGTCTCGGGGTCGGTGATCATGACAGAGGAGCAGTGGACATAGGTGGGAATCTCCCAGCCGAAGGCCTCGTACAGCAGGTTGTACTTGGGGGCAGAGGAGAGGTACTCCGCGCCACGCACCACGTGGGTGATGCCCATGAGGTGGTCGTCCACCACGTTGGCGAAGTTATAGGTGGGCAGACCGTCCCGTTTCAGCAGCACCTGGTCGTCCAGGGTGTCGTTGTCCACGGTGATGGCGCCGTACACGGCGTCCATAAAGGTGGTCTGGCCCTCGTGGGGGATGCGCTGGCGGATGACATAGGGGTCACCATTGGCCAGACGAGCGGCCACTTCCTCGGGGTCGAGGTTGCGGCAGGGGTCCTCTTCCTTCTGGAAGTTGCCCTCTTCCTCCTCGGTCTCCTCGTGCTTGTCGCAGAAGCAGTAGTAGGCGTGACCGCGCTCCACCAGCAGCTTGGCGTACTCGGCGTAGAAGGAGCGGCGCTGGGTCTGGATGTAGGGGCCCACGGGGCCGCCCACGTCGGGACCTTCGTCCCAGGTCAGGCCGCAGGCGCGCATGGTATTATAGATGATCTCGGTGGCGTCCTCCACCAGACGGCCCTGGTCGGTGTCCTCAATGCGGAGGATGAACTTGCCCCCGGCGTGGCGGGCGATGAGGTAGGTGTACAGGGCGGTGCGGAGATTGCCCACGTGCATGTAGCCCGTGGGAGAGGGGGCGAAGCGGGTGCGCACCCCGTCGTGGGGGATGCGGGCTTCCATATCGTCAAACCATTGCTGATTGAGAGCCATGTCAATCAAAACCTCCAGTTTACAGTGTGTCCCCATTATAGCCTCCAGGGGACGGTTTGGCAAGAGGCAGACAGATTGCACAAGGAAATGGCGGGAAAAAGAGTAAAAAATAGATAGGTGAATCTGGGCGTTTTTCCTTGACGAGAGGACGATTTTGTGCTACAATCCCAAATTGTGCTGATATGCCAAAAAGGAGGTCTGCTTGGATGCTGACCAAACTGGAACAAGCCGGCAAGGTTGTGGGCGTCAAGCAGGTTCGCCGAGCCCTGAAAGATGGGCGGGCGACGGGAATCTATCTGGCACGAAATGCCGATCCCGCCCTCACCGAGCCACTGGCTCAACAGGCCCAGGAGCAAGGGGTGGAGGTCCACTGGACGGACACCATGAAGGCTCTGGGACATGCCTGCGGCATCGCCGTGGGAGCTGCGGTAGCGGCAACCGTATAATTTTCTTGATTTTAGCGAATAATCTTATGAGAGTTCGTTAAAATATATATTCATTGAAAGGAGGAAAATCATGCCTACTTTTAACCAATTGGTGCGCAAGGGCCGTGAGAAGACTACCTACAAGTCCAACTCTCCCGCCATGCAGCATGGTCTGAACACCCTGAAGAACAAGGAGACTGACCTGCCCTCCCCTCAGAAGCGCGGCGTCTGCACTGCCGTTCGTACTTCCACTCCTAAGAAGCCGAACTCCGCTCTGCGTAAGATCGCTCGTGTGCGTCTGACCAACGGCTATGAGGTGACCGCCTACATCCCCGGTGTTGGCCACAACCTGCAGGAGCACTCCGTGGTGCTGATCCGCGGCGGCCGTGTTAAGGACCTCCCCGGCGTGCGTTATCACATCATCCGTGGCACTCTGGATACCCAGGGCGTCAATGGCCGTATGCAGGCCCGTTCCAAGTACGGTGCCAAGCGTCCCAAGGCCGGCAAGGGCGGCGCTAAGAAGTAATTCTTACCCCACCTGTGCATCTAACTTGCTTACTGCGCTGACTGCGCAAGGCAAACTGCGCCTTGCCGAGCGTTTATTCCATATATATGTGGGTAGACCTCGGACAGGCATGACACAAGCCCCGGCCATCGGGGCCTGAGTACCTATGAATTCTATTTTATTAAGAAGGAGGGAAGCAAAGTGCCCAGAAGAGGAAACGTACCCAAGCGGGAGGTTCTGCCCGATCCGCTGTATAATTCCGTCTTAGTCACTAAGCTTGTTAACAGCATCATGCTGGACGGCAAGAAGGGTGTTGCCCAGAAGGTCGTCTACGGTGCCTTTGACATCATCAAAGAGAAGACCGGCCAGGAGCCCCTGGAGGTGTTCAACGCTGCCATCGAGAACATCATGCCTTCTCTGGAGACCAAGTCCCGTCGTGTGGGCGGCTCCACCTATCAGGTGCCCATGGAAGTGCGTCCCGAGCGTCGTCAGACCCTGGGTCTGCGCTGGCTGACCACTTACTCCCGCAACCGCGGTGAGAAGACCATGAAGGAGCGTCTGGCGGGCGAGATCATGGACGCCGCCAACAACACCGGCTCCGCCGTGAAGAAGCGTGAGGACACTCACAAGATGGCTGAGGCCAACAAGGCCTTCGCTCACTACCGCTGGTAATCCGGGAGGAACAGAGATATGGCTACTAGAAAGACTTCTCTGCAGAATACCCGTAATATCGGTATCATGGCTCACATCGATGCCGGTAAGACCACTACGACCGAGCGTATCCTGTACTACACCGGCGTGAACTACAAGATCGGTGAGACCCATGATGGTACCGCCACCATGGACTGGATGGCTCAGGAGCAGGAGCGTGGTATCACCATCACCTCCGCTGCTACCACCTGTTTCTGGAGCGGTTCTGCTCAGCAGTTCCCCCAGACTCGTATCAACATCATCGACACCCCGGGCCACGTGGACTTCACCGTTGAGGTGGAGCGCTCCCTGCGCGTGCTGGACGGCTCTGTGACCGTCATGTGCGCCAAGGGCGGCGTGGAGCCCCAGTCCGAGACTGTGTGGCGTCAGGCCGACCACTACCGGGTGCCTCGCATGATCTACGTCAACAAGATGGACATCATGGGCGCCGACTTCTACAACGTGCTGAACATGATCCACGATCGTCTCAAGTGCAACGCTGTGCCCATCCAGCTGCCCATCGGCGCTGAGGACACCTTCCGCGGCATCATCGACCTGGTGGAGATGAAGGCCGACGTGTACTATGATGATCTGGGTAAGGACATGCGCGTGGAGGAGATCCCCGCCGACATGATGGAGCTGGCCCAGGAGTACCGGACCAAGCTCATCGACGCCTGCGCCGACATCGACGACGAGATCATGATGCTGGCTCTGGAGGAGGAAGAGATCCCCACCGATATGATCCGCAAGGCTCTGCGCCGTGGTACCATCGACAACCTGCTGGTGCCCGTGGTGTGCGGTACTTCTTACCGCAACAAGGGCGTGCAGAAGCTGCTGGACGCTATCGTGGACTTCATGCCCTCCCCCCTGGACATCCCCGCCATCAAGGGCGTGGATCCCGAGACCGAGGAAGAGGACGAGCGTCCCGCCGACGACAACGCCCCCTTCTCCGCTCTGGCCTTTAAGATCATGACCGACCCCTATGTGGGCCGTCTGTCCTTCATCCGTGTCTACTCTGGTAAGCTGACCACCGGTTCCACCGTGCTCAACTCCACCAAGAAGCAGAAGGAGCGCATTGGCCGCATCCTCCAGATGCACGCCAACCACCGTGAGGACATCGAGGAGGTCTTCTCCGGCGACATCGCCGCCGTGGTGGGTCTGAAGAACACCACCACCGGTGACACCCTGTGTGTGGAAGATCACCCCATCATCCTGGAGTCCATGGAGTTCCCCGAGCCCGTGATCCGCGTGGCCATCGAGCCCAAGACCAAGGCTGGTCAGGAGAAGATGGGCATCGCTCTGGCCAAGCTGGCTGAGGAGGACCCCACCTTCAAGACCTACACCGACGAGGAGACTGGTCAGACCATCATCGCCGGCATGGGCGAGCTGCACCTGGAGATCATCGTGGACCGTCTGCTGCGTGAGTACAAGGTGGAGGCCAACGTGGGCGCTCCCCAGGTCGCCTACAAGGAGACCATCAAGAAGAGCGTGGAGCAGGACACCAAGTATGCCCGTCAGTCCGGCGGTAAGGGCCAGTACGGCCACGTCCGCATCACTGTGGAGCCCAACGAGCCTGGCAAGGGCTATGAGTTCCTCAATGAGATCACCGGCGGTGTCATTCCCAAGGAGTATATCCCCGCTGTTGACGCTGGTATCCAGGGTGCCATGCAGGCCGGTGTTCTGGCCGGCTACCCCGTGGTGGACGTGAAGGTCCACCTGACCTTCGGTTCTTACCACGAAGTGGACTCCTCCGAGATGGCCTTTAAGATTGCCGGTTCCATGGCCTTTAAGGAGGCCTGCCGCAAGGCTGGTGCCTGCCTGCTGGAGCCCATCATGAAGGTTTCCGTCATCGTGCCCGAGGACTACATGGGCGACGTCATCGGTGACCTGAACAGCCGCCGTGGCCAGATTCTGGGCATGGAAGCTCGTCCCGGCGCCCAGCAGATCGACGCTCTGGTGCCTCTGAGCGAGATGTTTGGCTACGCCACCGACCTGCGTTCCCGCACTCAGGGCCGTGGCCAGTACTCCATGGAGCCCCACAGCTATCTGGAGATCCCCAAGAACATCGCTGAGAAGATCATTGCCCAGCGTGGTCGTAAGGACGACTAAAAATCTTAATAGCCGGGAAAAAATCTGTTGATTTTTTCCCAGCGATAGGATAAAATAGGCCCATAATGGGTCTGGATGAATGAATCCAATTTTATTGAAGTATAAGGAGGAAACTCAAAATGGCTAAGCAAAAGTTTGAGCGTACTAAGCCCCACGTCAACATCGGCACCATCGGCCACGTTGACCACGGCAAGACCACCCTGACCGCTGCCATCACCAAGTACCTGGCTCTGAAGGGTCAGGCTCAGTACGAGGACTATTCCAGCATCGACAAGGCTCCCGAGGAGCGTGAGCGTGGTATTACCATCAACACCGCCCACGTGGAGTACGAGACCGACGCTCGTCACTATGCCCACGTTGACTGCCCGGGCCACGCCGACTATATCAAGAACATGATCACCGGCGCTGCTCAGATGGACGGCGCTATCCTGGTTATCGCTGCTACCGACGGCCCCATGGCTCAGACCCGTGAGCACATCCTGCTGGCCCGTCAGGTGGGCGTGCCCGCCATGGTCGTGTTCCTGAACAAGTGCGACCAGGTCGACGACGAGGAGCTGCTGGAGCTGGTGGAGATGGAGGTCCGCGAGACCCTGTCCGAGTACGAGTTCCCCGGCGACGAGATCCCCGTCATCAAGGGTTCCGCTCTGAACGCTCTGACCTGCGAGTCCGGCGACATCAACGATCCCGACTTCGCCTGCATCAAGGAGCTGATGGACGCTGTTGACAGCTACATCCCCACTCCCGACCGTAAGGCTGACCTGCCCTTCCTGATGCCCGTTGAGGACGTGTTCACCATCACCGGCCGTGGCACCGTTGCTACCGGTCGTGTGGAGCGTGGCCAGGTCAAGATGGGCGACAAGGTGGAGATCGTTGGTCTGTCCGAGGAGAAGAAGGACACCACCATCACCGGCATCGAGATGTTCCGCAAGCTGCTGGACTACGCTGAGGCTGGCGACAACATCGGCGCTCTGCTGCGTGGTATCGACAAGAAGGAGGTCGAGCGTGGACAGGTTCTGTGTGCTCCCGGCTCCATTCACCCCCACACCAAGTTCGTTGGCCAGGTGTACGTCCTGTCCAAGGAGGAAGGCGGCCGTCACACCCCCTTCTTCAACAACTATCGTCCTCAGTTCTACTTCCGTACCACCGACGTGACCGGCGTCATCACTCTGCCCGAGGGCACTGAGATGTGCATGCCCGGCGATAACGTCGACATGAACGTTGAGCTGATCACCCCCATCGCCATCGAGAAGGGCCTGCGCTTCGCTATCCGTGAGGGCGGCCGTACCGTTGGCTCCGGTGTTGTTATCGACGTCATCAACGACTAATTTTTAGTTGTTCCCAAAAGAGCGGCCTTCGGGCCGCTCTTTTATTTTACACAGCAAAAATAATTTAAAAACAAAAAGTGAAATACGAAAAATACCGAGAACTGACAGTTCTCGGTATTTTAAACTTTCCATTTTGAAACATGATTGCAACAACACGGGTGAAAAGAGAACATCAATCTGAGGAAGAATCCGGGTCAGGTGTTGCTAGACCATTCTTGGTAGATTCAGGAACCTGTATCACTAGGTCGCTTTCATCCGATAGATATTTTTGAGAACTACTTTTGGACAAATCATAACTTTGCATGGACTGTATAAAGTCGGTGCTGCTTTGATCACCACCGGAAGGGAACAGATGTTCTGCGATTTTACTAGGAAGTATAATGATAACACTTAGTATGCTAGCCAGACCTGTGAGAGCAGCACCTAGATCGGCCAAAGAAATATTTTCTTTTTTGGAAACATTTAAAATTGTCTGCCCTCCAAAATAAATTGTGATAACATAGGTACTACATACAATCAAAAAAAAGAAAATTTTAAGAATGAGTTGAGATATATCCGTACGGCGCTGATTATTTACATAATGTTGGAGCAGTTTGACATATTCTCGATCACGGTTTAGGTGATTACGAGAATACTCTAAATTTTTGGTATCTATCAAACTTCTTGTATCCTTTTTTTTAACAGTCATAGTAAATCATCATCTTTCGTATAGAGATAGAATCAGCTGTCATATGTGTCCATGTTGGGGTTGGACATTGCGTTTACAATACTAGCAACTTCTACACGAGACATACCTTTGCGCTTGATAACAACTTCACTTCCAGCCAGTTGAGCAGGTGTTTCAGCGGTAAATCGTGTGATATCACGTAGAGTTTTCCCAGACTGTCGCCCAACATAAAGCTCAGCGTTATGTTGAAAGACGATATAGCGAGGCTTTTTATTTTGGCTAGAGGTAGAAACGATTTTAACTGGTGTTGTGGAGGAAGTACGGATGGCTGGGGAGGAATGGGATACAGATACCTCTGCGTTTCTTAGAGAAGTAGTGGGCCTAAAATCTGAAGTAATAAAAGAATGTCTTTTGTGCTGATTACGTTTTGGGTTGTTTTGATGATAGCTTTTTTTTCCTAATCTCATATATATTCTCATCTCCTTTGTATAGATGGTAATAAACATTTCTATGCACCTCCAGTTTACCATATTGGAAGATTTACTTCAATCAAGAACCTGAATTTTGTATACACTCCTTAGAAAATCTTTCTCTAGAAATTCAAAAAGTGAAAGAAAGGGTAAGATTAGTTTGGTGTATTTTTCATTGAGGATACCCTTTGTCTATGGTAATATGATTATATAATAAATAGAAACGAGGGTTGCTTATGCCATGGAACAATCTCACGGAATTGCTGAGCCAGTTGGTGGACTTTGCCGTGGGGAAGATTCTGATTATTGTGCCAGTAGTTGTGGTCAGCTTGATCGCCATCAAGATCATTATGAAATTGGTGGACCGGATGCTGGGCCGCCTTCCCACAGACGAGACTATTAAGACCCTGGTCCGCACCTCCATCAAGATCCTGCTGCTGGCGGTGGCGGCCATTGTCCTCATGAGCTGTCTGGAGATTCCAGTCACCTCCTTTGTGGCCCTGCTCTCTGTGGCAGGCTTGGCACTGTCCTTGTCCATCCAGAACTTCCTGTCCAACGTGTTTGCCGGCCTCCAGCTGTTGGCCTCCAAGCCCTTCAAGGTGGGGGACTACGTGGACGCAGGTAACTGCTCCGGTACCGTGTATGAGATTGGCCTGTTCTATACCAAGCTCACCAGCGTGGACAACAAGCTCATCCAGCTGCCCAACAGCACCATCGTGGGTTCCAATGTGGTCAACTACTCCAGCCAGACCCACCGCCGGGTGGAGATCAAAGTCACCGCCTCCTATGATGCACCCACCGAACAGGTGAAACAGGTGTTGTCCAAAGTGGTGGGGGACAATCCCCTGGTGGACCGGGAAAAGCCCATCATGGTGCGGGTGAACAACTACCAGGACAGCGCCATCGAGTATATCATCCGGGTCTGGTGTGCCAATGAGGACTATTGGACGGTGCACTATGATCTGATGGAGGCCATCAAGCCCGCCTTTGATGCCAACAACATTGAGATGACCTATCCACACCTGAACGTGCACATGATGAAAAACTGAAGGAAAAAGCAAAATGGGTCTGTGGAACACCACAGGCCCATTTTCGTCTAGATGGTGGCGGAGGCAGCAGGAGAGGGGGCGGGGGAGGGAGCAGCAGAAGGCGCAGGGGACGGCGACGCAGACGGGGCCGCCGATGCGGCGGGGAATTCCAAGGTGCTGACAAAGCTGCCGTCAGCGGCCTGAATGTGTCCCCCAATCAAGGTCCCGTCACACACCAATAGCACTGCCTGCACATCCGACCGCCCGGTGGGATGGTTAGAGACTTGATAGACATACCGCTGGACCCGCTGGCCGCAGTAGTTCTCCAGGTCAAAGCCCTGCTGACGCTGCAAGGTCTGATAGGAATCATAACTCTCATCCAGGGTGTCCGGGATGAGCAGTTCTTGGGTGGAAACTGCCTGGTCTCCCACCGTCCAGCCCCGTTGCTGGAGATAGGTGACCCGGGCCGAGTTGTCCTCCATCCCCGACACAGAGGCTGAGGTGGGCACTGCTCCCCCATTGAGACTCAGAACCAGTGCCACCACCAGCACCAGACAGCAGCACAGAACACTGACGCCCCCCGCCATCAGTCGGCGCCGGGGAATGCGAGCCGTGACAATGAGCATGTTGATTCCTCCCGTCTTCATGGACTCATACACAGGATGGATATGTATTTTCCCGGGAAAATATGATACAATTTCTACAACCATACCACACAAGGAAAAGGAGAAGGGATATGGAGCGATTGGACAAGCGGCTGGCATCCACAGGACGGTGGAGCCGGAAGGAGGCAAGGGAGCTCATTCGGGCGGGCCGGGTGCAGGTGCAGGGCCAGGTGTGCCGCAGCATTGACCAGAAGGTGGAAGAGGACGCCCTGGTGGCGGTGGACGGCACTTCCATCGGAGCGGCGGGACCGGTGTATCTGATGCTGCATAAGCCTGCCGGGGTGGTGTCTGCCACGGAGGACCGGGAGGAGAAAACCGTTCTGGACCTGCTCCCAGACCCCTATCCCGCCATGGGGCTATTTCCAGTGGGAAGGCTGGACAAGGACACGGAGGGGCTGCTGCTCATGACCAACGACGGACCGCTGGCCCATCGTCTGCTCGCTCCCAAGCGCCATGTGGACAAGGTATATTATGTGGAAGTGGACGGAATTCTGGACCAACAGGACGTGGAGGCGGTGTCCCAGGGCATTGTATTGCGGGATGGATACCAGTGCCTACCGGGAAAACTGGAACTTCTAGAAGGGAATACTTCGGCTTATATCACCATTCGAGAGGGAAAATATCACCAAATCAAGCGGATGATGGCAGCCCGTGGGAAACCGGTATCTTATCTAAAACGCATAAGGTTTGGGCCCCTCCAGCTGGACCCGCAACTGGATAAAGGTGGTTGGAGAGCACTAACCCAGGAGGAATTGCAAGAGCTTTTCCGTCAATGAGACGAAAGTTATGGCAATATCACCAAAAAAATTAAAAAAAACTATTGAAGTCGGCGGGACAAACCGATATAATATCATTTGTGAAAATAAACAAGGCAGTGGGAAGCGTCAAACTGCCAGGAAAGGGGATTGCGCAATGTCCAGCCGCATTTTCCAGAGCATCGTTCTCCAGATGAAGGATTGCTCCGACCGAGCCATCGGAGTCATCGACGAGCAGGGCACCGTACTGGCATGTAACGAATTGGCTTACATTGGTGAGAAGTGGGGGAATGTACCCGCACTGTTGGCTGCCGAAGGGGACAACATGGTGGTGAGCAACGGCTTCACCTTTAAGGCCATGTCCGGTTGGAATGGTCAGTTTGACTATGCCGCCTTTGTCCGGGGCGAAGATGAACAGGCTGCCACCATGTGCGCCATGGCCACCATCGCGCTCAACGGTGCCAAGACCTATTATGAGGAGAAGCACGACAAGGCTACCTTTGTCAAGAACATCCTGTCCGACAACATCCTCCTGGGCGATATCTATGTCCGGGCCAAGGAGCTGCACTTCGTCTCCGAGGTGCCCCGGGTGGTCCTGTTGGTGCGCCAGCTGGGTGTGCCCGACGTGTCCGCCGTGGATGTGATGACCAACCTGTACCCCGACCGTCAGACCGACTTCGTTCTCTCCCTCAGCGAGACTGACGTGGCCCTGGTCAAGCAGCTCAGCGAGCACACCGACGCCCGGGACGTGTACAAGATCGCCCAGAACATCCAGGAGACCCTGCTGCGGGAGCTGGGAATCAAGACTGTTGTGGGCATGGGCACTGTCGTGGGCCATGTCCGGGATCTGGCCCGGTCCTATAAGGAGGCCCAGGTGGCCATCGAGGTGGGCAAGGTGTTTGACACCGAGCGCTCCATCATCAACTATGAGAATCTGGGCATCGGCCGTCTGATCTATCAGCTGCCCACCACTCTGTGTGAGATGTTCCTGCAAGAGGTCTTTAAGAAGAACCCCATTGATGCCCTGGACCAGGAGACCCTGTTCACCATCAACAAGTTCTTCGAGAACAACCTCAACGTCTCCGAGACCGCCCGTAAGCTGTTTGTCCACCGCAACACCTTGGTCTATCGACTGGAAAAGATCAAGAAGCTCACCGGCCTGGACCTGAGAGAGTTTGACGACGCCATCACCTTCAAGGTGGCCCTGATGGTCAAAAAGTATCTGGTTTCCCGGGGAATTGAGTCCTAATTTGTCACCTGTTCAAAGAGCACCTGGTTCCAGGTGCTCTTTTCCTATTTACATATATGGGCATAAATTGTTGACACAGGTCAAAGGGCAGTATATAATAAAAAAAGATATGTGTAACAAATGGTTACAAATAGTTACTACGGAGAGGTCAATTCCATGATACGAATGGTGGACGTTTATAAAGAATATGACAACGGCACAAAAGCCATAAAAGGACTGAATTTACGGATAGATGACGGAGAATTCGCTTTTCTGGTGGGGCCTTCCGGCTCAGGTAAATCCACCATCATTAAGCTTTTGACGGCGGAAGAATTTGCCACCAAGGGACGCGTGATGGTAAATGGTTACAACCTCAGCACCATCAAGCGCCGCCAGATTCCCAAGATGCGCCGCACCCTGGGTGTCATCTTCCAGGACTTCCGACTCATCGACAAAAAGACGGTGTGGGGCAATCTGGAATTTACCATGCGCATCATCGGCGCCACCAACCGGGAGATGAGAAAGCGCATTCCTTACGTACTGGACCTGGTGGGCTTGAGCGACAAGGCCAAAGCCTACCCCAACGAGATGAGCGGCGGCGAGCAGCAGCGTGTGGCCATTGCCCGAGCCCTGGTGAACAATCCCCAGATGATCATCGCCGACGAGCCCACCGGAAACCTGGACCCCCAGCGCTCCCTGGAAATCATGACGCTGCTGGAGCGCATCAACTCCATGGGCACCACCATGCTGGTGGTCACCCACGAGCGAGGCCTTGTCAATCATTTCTCCAAGCGTGTGGTGGCCATCCAAAACGGAGAACTCATCAGCGATGAAGAGGGAGGCTACTACAAACTATGAGAAAACGGCGAACCAACCTTGGATATTTTATCAGCGAGGGATTTCACAGCATCTTCTCCCACGGGCTGATGTCCTTTGCCGCTGTGTGCATGATTGTGGCTTGCCTCATTATCATGGGCTCCTTTAGTTTGCTGGCCCTGAACGCCGACC
Organism: Pseudoflavonifractor sp. An187; assembly: GCF_002160275.1. Classification (NCBI taxonomy): domain Bacteria; kingdom Bacillati; phylum Bacillota; class Clostridia; order Eubacteriales; family Oscillospiraceae; genus Pseudoflavonifractor; species Pseudoflavonifractor sp. An187. The sequence goes on from NZ_NFKG01000002.1 coordinate 49,381, forward strand.
AGGTGATGAGCCAGCTGGAGAGTGAAAACGTCTTTTACGCCTACATCGACGAGAACTATACCGATGAACAGATTACCGAGCTGGAGGCCAAGGTCAAACAGATCGACAACGTGGCCTCGGTGGAGTTTGTCAGCCGGGAACAGGCCAAGGAGGAATACCTGGGAGGCCGCACCGAGGAGATGTTTGTGAACATGCCCGACGAGGTGTTCCGGGACCGCTTGGTCATCCACGTCTATGATCTGGAGAAGTTCTCCCAGACGGTGGATGAGGTGTCCGCCCTGGAAGGGGTGGCAGATCACCGGGCGGAGCAGGATTTGACCGACGCATTTATCACCGTGCGAAATGTGGCCACCGCTGTGGCAGGCATTCTGATCGGCATTTTGGCGGCCATCTCCCTGTTTATCATTGCCAATACGGTACGCCTGGCGGCTTTTGCCCGCCGGGAGGAGATCGCCATCATGAAGATGTGCGGTGCCAGCGACAGCTTCATCCGCTGGCCCTTCGTCATTGAAGGTATGCTGTTGGGCCTGTTTGGCGCCCTGTTGGCCTTCTTTGCCCAGTGGGGCATTTACGCCGGGGTGTACAAAGCGGTGATGACCAGCAGTGCCGCTACCATCGTCATTCCGGTGACCTTCGGGGCGGTTTGGTATTGGGTGCTGGGGGTCTTTGCCCTGGCAGGTGTCCTCATTGGTGTGTGCGGCTCTGGCCTGGCCATCCGCCGCTTCCTGCGTGTGTAAAAGGAGTGTCATGATGAAAAAAACAGGAATTCGAGTCATGGTGTTGCTGCTGGCTGTGGTCATGCTGTTGTCCGTGCTCATGCCCGCCATGACCACGTTGGCTGGCGCAGCTGTGACACAGCAAGACATTGACAACTACAAGAGCAGCCTCCAAGATGTCCAGGGACAGCGGTCTGAGCTGCAAAAGAAGCTGGATGCCCTTCAGGACGACAAGGAGGCCACGCAAGAGAAGCTGGCTCTGCTCCAGGAGCAAATCCTCCTCACCGAGCAGCAGATCGGCGAGAGCCAGAAGCTGCTGGACAGCTATGACCAGCAGATCGAGGACAAAAAGGCCGAGATCACCGAGCTGGAGGAGCAGGAGGACCAGCAGTACGACGAGTTCTACACCCAGACCCGCTGGATGGAAGAGAACGGCGGCGCCTCCTTTATCTCTATCATTTTCCAGGCCTCCAGCTTTTCGGAGTTGCTGGACTACATGATGCTGGTCACCGACATCATGAACTACAACGATAAGATCATCACCCAGCTGGAGCAGACCCAGGCAGATCTGGCCCAGGCCCGGGATGATCTGCAGAGCGCCCGGGATGAGCAGGCAGCTGCCCAGAGCCAGCTGGAGACCGCCAAGGCTGATTTGAACAGCCAGAAGAAAGAGGCGGACGAGTACTATCAGCAGCTGCTGGAGGATGAGAAGAGCTACGACAGCGAGGAAGCTCAACTGGAGGCTGAACAGAAGCAGATCGAGGCAGATTTGGCTGAGGCTGAGGAGAAGTATAAGAAGCAGCTGGAAGAGGCCAAGAAGCCCAAGCCCACCCCCACGCCCGCTCCTCCCAGCAATGGTGGCAACACTGGTGGCGGTAGCAGTGCTGGTGGTGGAGGCAACTCCGGTGGCGGCAGCAGCAACCCCGTGGTGGACCCCTCTGGTAACTGGTATTGGCCTCTGCCCGGCTACTATTACATCTCCTCTGTGTTCGGCGGTCGTTATCATCCCATCACTGGTGTGTGGGAGACTCACACCGGCACCGATGTTCCCGCTCCCGGCGGTACCCCCATCCAGTGTGCCAAGGACGGCGTGGTGACCACTGTGGTGCCTGAGAGTGCCGGCAGCAGTTACGGTAACTACTGCATTGTGTACCATGGAGATGGCTATGCCACTCTGTACGCTCATATGCAGAGCACACCCAGCGTCAGTGTGGGTGAGTCTGTGTCTGCCGGTCAGGTGATTGGTTACGTGGGCACCACAGGCAGCTCCACCGGTAACCACCTGCACTTTGAGCTGCGCATCAACGGCCAGCGCGCCAGCGCCCTGGATCTCTATCCCAACCTGAGCTTCAGTGGGCTGTAAAGTATGATTTCTCTGAGGGGGTGCAGACTGGTTCTGCACCCCCTGGTTCTTTTTTGAAATGTGGGTGTATGGTCCCGCATAAGCATAGGCCAAGGAGGTTATCACATGGAGGAACAACAAAAAAAGCGCCGCCGGTTTCCCGGTTGGGCGAAGATCGTCATAGCGGTGGTACTGACTCTGGTGTTGACACTGGGAGCTGTGGCAGGCGCTGCTGTGGTGGTGTTTGGTAAGGATGGCATCGCCCTGATGCAGGGGTATCTGCTGGCCAAGTTCTCCTTTGTGGAGACAGATGCAGACCTGTCCAAGGCGGTGGACAGTGCTCTGGACGGCATGGTGGAAGGGCTGGGAGACCGTTGGTCCTACTACCTGGACCCGGAGAGCTACCAGAACACCTTGCAGAGCCGGGCCAACAACTATGTGGGCATCGGTGTCACTGTCAGCTATGACCGGGAGGACGGCTTGCTGGTGCAGGAGGTCACCGAGGAGGGCCCCGCCCAGCAGGCGGGGGTCAAGGCTGGGGATGTCATCACCCATGTGGATGGCACCTCGGTGGCCGGGGACGCCCGGTATGAGGCCACGGATAGGATTGCGGGGGAAGAGGGCACCCAGGTGGAGCTGACCCTGTTGGGAGAGGACGGGACCACCCGCACGGTGACCTGTACCCGCCAGACCCTGAAAAGCGACTCGGTGAGCAGCAAGCTGCTGGATAACGGCGTGGGCTATGTGCGCCTGGATAACTTCTACTCCGGGGCGGCCTCTTCCCTGAGCCGAGAGGTGCAGAGCCTCATGGACCAGGGAGCCACCAGCCTGGTGCTGGATGTACGTAGCAATCCCGGTGGCTATGTGGCCGAGCTCATCGCCGCTCTGGACTACCTGCTCCCGGAAGGCCCCGTCTTTACCGAGCGGCCCCGGTGGGGCAAGGAGACGGTGTATGAGTCCGACGCCTCCTGTGTGGACCTGCCCATGGTGGTGATGGTGGATGCCAACAGCTACTCTGCCGCCGAGCTGTTCGCCGCCCAGCTGCGGGAGAGCGTCCAGGCCCCCATTGTGGGCGAGGTGACCTCCGGCAAGGGCTACGCCCAGCTCACCTTCCCCCTGGTCAACGGGGGCGGCTTGGGCCTGTCTGTGTCCGCCTACTGCACCGGCGGCGGTCACTCCCTCATTGGGGAGGGCATTCAGCCCGATGTGGAGCTGTCTCTGGACGACAGCGGCACCGACAACCAGCTGCAAGCTGCCATTGACTTGTTGCTGAAATAAAAAAGGACCATCCACGGATTTGTCCGTGGATGGTCCTTTTTTGTGCTTATTCGTTGCGCAGGAAGATGATGCCCAGGGTGTTGGGGCCACAGTGGCTGGAGATGGTGCATCCGGCGGTGGCCTCGTAGATGTCCTGGAAGCCGTAGCCCACCAGGGCGGCCCGGACCGACTCCACCACCCCCTGGTCACACCGGGTATGTACCAGGAAGATGCGGTCCCGGTTGATGCCCGTGGGGTCGGACACCCGCTCCTTCACATAGTCCAGCAGCACCTTGTCCCAGTTGCCCCGGTACTTCTTGGCCACGCCCATTTTGCCGTCCGAGACCTGGATGCAGGGCTTGAGCTTGAGCAGGTTGGCGCCCAGCGCCGCCACGGCGGAGCAGCGGCCACCCTTGGCCAGGTAGTCCAGCTTGTCCACCACGAAGGTGGTGTCCACCCGAGCGGTCAAGCGCTCCAGATAGGGCAGGATGTCCTCCACCTTTTCTCCCCGAGCGGCGGCCAGAGCGGCCTCCAGTACCACAAAGCCGTGGCCACAGGAGAGGTTGCGGGAGTCCACCACAAACACGTTGTCAAACTCCCCAGCGGCCAGAACCGCATTCTGGTGGCAGGAGGAGAAGTCCTGGCTGATGTTGATGTGGATGACCGCGTCATACTGGGCGGACAGAGGGGCGAAGATCTCGGTGTAATCGGCGATGTTGATGGCGGCTGTGGTGGGCAGGTTGCCTCCGGCGGCCACGTGGTCGAAAATCTGCTCGGGGACGATGTCCACGCCGTCCCGATGCACCACCCCGTCCAGATTCACATAGAGGGGCACAATGGTGATCTGGTATTTCTCCAACAGGGCCTGGGGCAGATCGCAGGTGCTGTCAGCGGTGATTTTAATAGACATAGAGAGTCCTCCATCGTCATAAGTATGGTTCTTGGAATACCCCTGTATTCTATCATCAATCCGGGGTGAAATCAATGGTGCAGTTCCGGGTTTTGGAAGTAGGTGGCGGATGTGGCAGCGGTGGGTCGGCTGATCTGGAGAGAAGAGAAGGGGCGGGGGAGCAGTGACCTGCACTATTACGGGACGCTGCCTGTGCTGACCATGACGGTGTGCGCTCCACCCTCCATGGGGATGTGGCGAAAACGGCGGCGGATGCGGCGGGCAGTGCGAGCCCTGTACCAGGCGGGGGTGCGCCAGGTGATCTGGCCCCAGAACTGCCCCTGGAGCCTCCAGGAGGCGGGCTTTGTCGGAATTGAGGTGGAGGCCCTGTACCAGGCCCAGGCGGACCAGTTGGCTCTGGGGGCGTTGGAAGGGTTAGGCATTCCCCTAGGAGAGGGGCGGATAGCTCTGGTGGGACAGCGGCTTACCATCCCCTTGCAGCGCACCGCCCAGCGGCTGTGCCCACAGGTCAAGGGGCTGCTCATCCAGGTGCCAGGGGAAGGGGAGGACTACGCCCGGTGGCTCCACGGCCAGTACGGCCTCCCGGTGGCCCCGGCTGCGGCGGGGGCGGAGGTGACGGTGGCCTTTTCTCCCGGCGGTCTCCGATGGGGACGGTGCCTGGAGGTGTACGGGGATTGCCGCCTGGACGGCCTGCGCCTCACCGCCCCGGGGCTGGACCTGCCGGAGGAGATGGAAGAGCCGCTGTTGGCCGTGCTGTGGGAGCGAGGAGAAATCCGGGGGGAGGATTTGGCGGTTACGAGCCTTGACACCCCAAAGGGGCCGTGGTAATATACTGAGGTAAGTAAATATCGCTGTGAACGCATTTGAGTAGCGTGTGTGAAATCCGTCAGAGAGGCCTTGTCAGCGGCTGAAAGCAGGGCTCGGGGGAAGCGTGCGTGAAGTGCAAGCGGGAGCGAGGGGGATGCAGATGCCCTCCGGCCAGGCCACGTGACGGCCTTTGAGTGACAAACGAGAGTGGAACCGCGAGTACATCGCCTCTCATACCTTGATGGTATGAGAGGTGTTTTTGTTTCATGGGTCTATCCGCAGGAGAGGAGGAATCGTTTTGACCCGATTGGGAGAAACTTTGCGTGCTTACCAAGCCAGAGACCCGGCGGCCCGGAGCCGTCTGGAGATCTTTTTGCTCTATCCCGGCGTCCACGCGGTGCTCTATCACCGTCTGGCCCATTTCCTCTATGTGCACCACCTGAAATTCCTGGCCCGGTTGGTGTCCCAGTGGAGCCGGTTCTGGACGGGGATCGAGATTCACCCTGGGGCCAAGCTGGGCCGCCGCCTGGTCATTGACCACGGCATGGGGATTGTCATCGGCGAGACCGCCGAGGTGGGAGACGACTGCCTGATCTACCACGGAGTCACTCTGGGCGGCACCGGCAAGGACTGCGGTAAACGCCACCCCACCATTGGCAACAATGTGATGATCTCCTGCGGGGCAAAAGTGTTGGGCCCCTTCCGCGTGGGAGACGGCTCCCGCATTGCCGCCAATGCCGTGGTCCTCACCGAGATTCCCGACCATGCCACCGCCGTGGGTGTCCCTGCCCAGGTGGTGCGGGTCCGCGGGGAAAAGGTCAACTATACCGATACGGTGGACCAGACCAGCGTGAAAAACCCCACATTGGAAAAGTTGGGAACCCTGGCGGCTCGGGTTGAGCTGCTGGAAAAACAGGTAAACCAGATGAAAAAGGAGAAGTAAACCATGTATCTATACAATTCCGCCACCCGTAAGAAGGACGAATTCCAGACCCACACCCCTGGCCGTGTGGAGATGTACACCTGCGGCCCCACCGTGTACCACTTTGCCCACATCGGCAACCTGCGCTCCTACATCATGGAGGACGTGCTGGAGAAGTACCTGCGCTGGGAGGGGTATGATGTGAACCGGGTGATGAACATCACCGACGTGGGCCACCTGGCCTCCGATGCGGACACCGGCGAGGACAAGATGCTCAAGGGCGCCAAGCGGGAGCACAAGACCGTCATGGAGATCGCCCAGTTCTACACCGATGCCTTCTTTGACGACTGCCGCAAGCTGAACATCAAGACCCCCGATGTGGTGCAGCCCGCCACCGGCCTCATTGACGAGTTCATCCACATGGTGGAGACCCTCATGGAGAAGGGGTACGCCTACTTTGCCGGCGGCAACGTGTACTTCGACACCTCCAAGCTGGACCACTACTATGTGTTCAACGACCACGACGAGGAGGACCTGGCCGTGGGTGTCCGCGAGGGCGTGGAAGAGGACGTGAACAAGCGCAACAAAAACGACTTTGTGCTCTGGTTTACCAAGTCCAAGTTTGAGGACCAGGCCCTGAAATGGGATTCTCCCTGGGGCGTGGGCTATCCCGGCTGGCACATTGAGTGCTCCGGCATCTCTGCCAAGTTCAACGGCGAGTATCTGGACCTGCACTGCGGCGGCGTGGACAATGCCTTCCCCCACCACACCAATGAGATTGCCCAGTCCGAGGCCTACTTCGGCCACCCCTGGTGCAAGCAGTGGTTCCACGTGGCTCACCTGAATACCAACTCCGGCAAGATGTCCAAGAGCAAGGGCGAGTTCCTCACCGTCTCCCTGCTGGAGGAGAAGGGCTATGACCCCCTGGCCTACCGCTTCTTCTGCCTCCAGAGCCACTACCGCAAGGGCCTGGTGTTCACCTGGGAGAACCTGGACAACGCCGCCACCGCCTATCAGAAGCTGGTGAAGAAGATTGCCGCCCTCAAGCCCGAGGACGGCGAGGTGGACCAGGCTGTGGTGGAGGAGTACCGCACCAAGTTTAAGACTCAGGTGGGCAACGATCTGAACACTTCCATGGCTGTCACCTGCCTCTATGACGCCTTGAAGGCCAAGACCAACGATGCCACGCGTCTGGCCATTTTGAATGACTTTGACCAGGTGCTCTCCCTGTCCCTGCTGGACAAGGCCGCTGAGCTGCGCAAGGCCCAGCAGGCCCAGGCCCAGAAGGCTGCCTCTGGGGAGTTCACCATCCACGGCGAGGGAGACCCCGCCATTGACGCGCTGGTGAAGGCCCGTGCCGAGGCCAAGAAGGCCAAGAACTTCGCCGAGGCCGACCGCATCCGGGACGAGCTGAAGGCCCAGGGCATTGAGGTCACCGACATGCCCAACGGGGCCAGCTGGAGACGAATTTGAAGCAAGAGGAGGGGCGGGGCGTGAGCCAGACCCAACAAGAATCTCACAACCACCTGGAGGGCACCGTCACCGCCATCCTCTTCCGCAACGAGGAGAACGGCTACACGGTGCTGCGTCTGGACACCCCCAACCGGGGTGAGGTGACGGTGGTGGGCTGTATGCCCGGCGTGGCTCCGGGGGAGACCCTGGAGCTGGAGGGCAGCTGGGGCCGCCATGCCAGTTACGGGGAGCAGTTCAAGGCCGAGGCCATCTATCGGCGCATGCCGGTGGGGGAGAAGGCCATCTATGAATACCTGGCTTCCGGGGCGGTGAAGGGCATCCGCATGGGGCTGGCCCGTCAGATTGTGGATAAGTTCGGGGCCCAGGCCCTGGAGATCATTGAGAATGCCCCGGAGGAGTTGGCCCAAATCCGAGGGGTGAGCCTCAAGCGGGCCCGCACCATCAGCGAGGGCTTCCGGGCCCAGATGGGCATGCGGAATCTGGCGGAGTTTCTCACCCAGCACCAGCTGCCCCTGGCCGCCGCCATGCCCCTCTACCAGCGGTTCGGGGACCTGGCGGTGGAGATGGTGCAGAATAACCCCTATCTTCTGGCCGACCGTGGCCTGGACATCCCCTTCTCCAAGGTGGACCAGCTGGCCATTGAGCTGGGTGTGGCGGGGGACGAGCCCCAGCGGGTGGAGACCGCCCTCCTCTTTGAGCTGGAGCACAACGCCGACAACGGCCACGTGTTCCTCCCCCAGGACAAGCTGCTGGCCGCCACAGGCGCCCTCATCGGCGTGGAGGGGGAGTGCCTGGACACCGGGCTGGAAGCCCTCATCCAGCGAGGTGAGGTGGTGCGGGAGGGCATCGCCGGAGTCACCGCCTGCTACTTAGCGGGGCTGTACGGGGCGGAGTGCTATGTGGCCATGCGCCTGAGCGAGATGTGCACCATGGAACTCACCCCGCCCCACAACCTGGACCAGCTGCTGGAGGACATCCAGCGCCGCCAGGGCATTACCTACGCCCAGCAACAGCGGGACGCTGTGGAGCTGGCGGCAAGCCGCCAGGTGATGCTCCTCACCGGCGGTCCGGGTACTGGCAAGACCACTTCTCTGCGGGGAGTGCTGGCCCTCTTTGACCACCTGGGGCTGGAGACTGCTCTGGCCGCTCCGACGGGACGAGCCGCCAAGCGCATGAGCGAGACCTGTGGACAGGATGCCTACACCATCCACCGGCTGTTGGAGACCAAGATGGACCCCTACACCGGACAGCTGGCCTTTACCAAGAACCAGGACGACCCCCTGGGGGTGGATGCTGTCATTGTGGACGAGACCTCCATGGTGGACATGTCCCTGATGTCCGCCCTGCTGGCCGCCATGCGGGGGGACTGCCGCCTGGTGCTGGTGGGTGACCCGGACCAGCTGCCCTCCGTGGGTCCGGGCAACGTGCTGGACCACCTGCTGCGCAGCCATGTGGTGCCGGGGGTGGCCCTTACCGAGATTTTCCGCCAGGCCCAGGAGAGCGCCATTGTCATGAACGCCCACGGGGTCAACCAAGGGGTCATGCCCGACTTGACCAACCACAGCAAAGATTTCTTCTGCATGAAGCGGGGGGACGCGGTGCGCACGGTGGACACCATTGTGGAGCTGTGCCAGCGGCGGCTGCCCCAGAACATGGGTATTCCCCCCAGCCAGATTCAGGTGCTGTCCCCCACACGCCGCCGGGAGGCAGGCACCGCCGCTTTGAACCGTGCCTTGCAGCAGGCATTGAACCCCGCCCAGGATGGGAAAGGGGAGCGGGCCTTCGGTCCCTACATCTTCCGGGAGGGGGACCGAGTGATGCAGGTGAAGAACAACTACGACCTGTTCTGGGAGAACCCGGAGACGGGGGAGAAGGACCTGGGGGTGTTCAACGGGGACATCGGGGAGATCTTGCAGGTGGATGCCGGTGGCGTCACCGTCTCCTTTGATGGCCGCCTGGTGGCCTATCCCCCGGAGCTGCTGGGCGAGCTGGAGCCCGCCTATGCCGTGACGGTACATAAGTCCCAGGGCAGCGAATACCGGGCGGTGATTCTGGCCCTCCAGGACGTGCCGTCCACGCTGTTGGCCCGTGGCGTGCTGTACACCGCCATCACCCGGGCCAAGGAGCTGTTCATTCTGGTGGGCAGCCCGGAGCTCTTGGAGAAGATGGTGAAAAACGACCGCCAGACCCGGCGGTATTCCGCTCTGCGCACCCGACTGATACAAGGCGTACAAGAATAAGAAGGGAAGGTCCCACGGCGTTTGCCGTGGGGCCTTGATGCGTTTATTGGATGGTGCAGGTGACATTTCCGCTGACGGTGGAGATTTCGCACAGATCTCCAGTGGTGCCCTGAGGGGTACGCACATCACCGCTGACGGTTTGAACCGAGAAGGTCTTGGAAGAGGTCAGCGCGGCGGACACGTTTCCGCTGATGGTCTCAATGTGGATGGCTTTAGCATCGCAGTCGGTGAGAGTTACATTTCCGCTGGTGGATTGTAGGCGAAGAGCCTGGGGCTGAGTCCCGGTGAGTTCCAGCTCGCCGCTTACCGTGTCCACACATGCCTCCTCCGTCACCTGTGCAGCCAGGTATACCGACCCACTGGTGGTATACACCTGGAGGTTATCGAAGGAAAAGTTGTCTGGCACAGAGACCGTGCCGCTGAGAGAGTCCACGGACAGGCGCTCATATTGGTCCTGGGGCAGATAGATGGTCAGCTCCACGGGGCCCATGTAGATACCCACGTGATGGTACCAGGCACCTGTATCGTTTTGAGACACGGTGAGGACGCCCTGCTTGACCTCTACAGCATAGTGAGAGGTCCGGCTCTCGGGGCACTCCACCCGGCAGGTGCCATCCTGGGAGGGGAGAAGCTGTACGTCACAGTCGGTGACATCCACCTGGATGGCGGAAAAGGACTCCTGGATCGGATAGGTGGCGGTGTGGTAGTCCAGGGTGTTCAGCCGAGACAGGTCGAATTTCATCACGATCAAGGCGCTCAGGGCCAGAACAAAGCCCACGATGATGAGGGCACATGCGGTGAGAATGGCAATTTTTTTGGAGCGTCTCATCATACAGCCTCCTTTTGTACAAAGCGGAATTTGAGGGCCAGAAGGGCCTTTTTACTCAGGCGCAGAATCCAGACAGAAATCTGGTTGAAGACGAAAAACAGGAGCACAGCCAGGCCCAGACATGCCAGACCGGCACCCAGCAGGAAGACTCTGGCGGCCAACTCCCCGGAGGAGGCCAACAGCAGAGAACCCACCAGACCTGCCAGACCACCCAGCGCAGCGGTGAGGTCTACGGCGTACAGAGTGATGATACAGGCCCAGAGAACAGCATACCCCGCCAGAAGGACCAGCACAGCGGCGCAGGCCAGAGGAACCCACACGGGGGACCCCAGCACCAGCAGAATAATTTCCCATGCCTTCATGGGGCGTTTGGGCTTGACTTTTTCGTGGACTAGTCGGGGCAGCGGGGTTTCTGAGAGAATCTGAGCTACGAGGTCCCGGACCGGACCCAGAGCGGCTACCGCCTCCTCTTCAGACATACCGTCCTCCATGCGGTCTTCTACCATCTCCCGGTAGAACTCCACCCAGTGCTGAATATCCCCTCGTGGCAATCCGTTCAGACCTGCCTGGAGGGCAGCGAGAAATTCTTGTTTATTCATGGCTTTCATCCTCTCTTGTGACGAACTGATAGATGGATATGATCTCGTTCCACTCGGCTTTGAAATCCTCCAGACGCTGGAGCCCCTGGGGGGTGATGTGGTAGTACTTGCGCAGTCTGCCGTTGTGCTCGGCCTTTCGTACCGTCAGCAGCTGGGCCCCTTCTAAACGTCGTAAAATGGGGTACAGGGTGGACTCAGAGATCTCCACATAGGGCTTCATGTCTTTGATGATCTGATAGCCGTAGGAATCCTCGTTTTTGATGGCCGCCAGCACACACACGTCCAGCAGTCCTCGCTTTAACTGAATATCCATGGAATACCTCCCTTCACGTAATACTATGCCATGTATAGTATTACGTGTCAAGGGGTATTTAGAGATTGTGCACTATACCGGGAACGATACTTGAATATTAAAGATGATTGTGCTAAACTGACAAGAGAAGACAGGCGGCACATGACTCTCTCATCCTCGCAGCCCCCACAGAAGATGACCCAGCCATGGGCTGGTTGCCGTAGAAAACAGGTCAAAATTTCAACACGAGGAGGATCGGTATGTCAAACAATCACTACACCCTTGGTTCCGACCAGCATCAGGCGTGGATGCGTGAGTACTGGTATGCGCCCAGAGGCATTGGGTTTACAGAACCGGGGATTGTCAGCACAGACAGCGCAGAGTTTAGTGCCTACAACGTGGCCAAGTCCTTCTATCAGAACTATCCCGAGGTGTTCAATTTGAAGTACATTTCGGACAAAGTTGGAATTCCGGCTGCGGAAGTGGGGGAGAGAATCAAGCGGATGTATGACCAGCACGCCATTATGTTCGTGTACAATCCGGCGGTGGCGGTGTATGGCTGGGGCCTGTACTACTGGGTGGTGAAGCTCAAGGATGGCACCGACCCGGCGGTGAAGGCCAAGCTGTCCGAGTGGTTCCAGAACAAGGACGACATCTGCACCGGATACGAGACCAACGGCGACTTCGACTACTTCAACGGAAACCACATGCGGGTGCTGGATAACCTGCTCAGCGACGTCATCGGACCCTGGCGGGATATGCCGGAGGTGGAGTACGTCCACCTGTGCCCCATCCGCCGGGACGTGCGGGAGTCCAACGTGAACATGTGGGACGCCCATGGGGAGGGCTACCGCAAGTTCATCTGGGGCCAGGAGCAGGTGGATAAACTGCTGGAGGTCCAGGATGTCCTGGACAAGACGGACTTCGCCATCATCGACGCCATCAACAACACCGCTTCCGTGGGAGACATGTTCGACTATGACGTGCTGGAGCGGCTCAGCGGCCTGGATGGGGCCCAGATGAAGGCGGACTTTGTGGAGATTTGCGACAAGCGCCGTATCGCTGTGCCCATGATCTACATCAACCACATGCGCTTGGGCCTGTCCATGAAGATGTACCTGGTGCGCATGTTCCAGAATGTGCCCAGCTACCGGAAAGCCCAGCTGGTGGACGAGCTCAGCGACATGCCTGAGTTCAACAACATCTGGGAGTTCTCCGATTCCTTCTATGACGTGATGCTCAGCTCCTTTAATCAGCTCACCGACCCCGAGGCCCTGCGGGCCAAGCTGGAGAGCTATGGAGAAATTGAGGAGGTGAAGGTGGCGGACTCGCCCCGGCAGTTCCGCCGCTGGGTGGCCCGCTTGGACGACCAGAACGGCTATTGGGAGGAGTGCGTCTTCACCGACGACTTTCTCCAGGACCGCACCGCTCAAAGCTGCGTCAAGTGCCAGTTTTCCAATCATGAGGAGGTGAAATGACATGAAGGTAGAGCGCGCCAGAGAATATGTCATTGAGAACCTGCAATATGCCCTGAATCCCCGGTCCATCGCCGTAGTGGGCGCCAGCCGATACCCCACCAAGGTGGGCTATAAGGTCATTGAGGAGCTGCGCCGCTGGGGCTACAAAGGAGAACTGTACCCCGTCAACCCAAGAAGCAACGTGGTGCAGGGCCTGCCCGCTTACCCCACCGTCAAAGACATTCCCTATGATGTGGATTTGGTGTTCGTCGCCGTACCAGCCCACATTGTCAAATCCGTGCTGGAGGACTGCGTGGCCAAAAAGGTGAAGATCGTGGTCATCGCTACCAGCGCCTTTAAGGAGATCGGTCGAGGCGAGCTGCAAAATCAGCTCACCCAGTACTGCCGGGACAACCAGCTGCCCCTCATCGGCCCCAACTTGGTGGGCATGGGCAGCCCCTATCTGAACTTCAACTGTGGCTTCATTCCCTATCTGCCCATCAAGGGCCCTGTGGCCATGATCTCCCAGTCGGGGGCCAATCTGCTGGCCGCTCTGGGTACCTCCCAGAAGGACCACTTCGGCATGAGCTTCTTTGTGGGCCTGGGCAACAAGGCGGACGTGGACTTCTGCGAGTTCGTGGCCTATGCCGGGCGGGACCCCAACACCAGGTGTCTGGCCATCTACATCGAGGGCCTGGACAGCCCCGAGGCTTTTGTGGACGCCTGCAAGCATGTGGATAAGCCCATTGTCACCATCAAGGTGGGCGGCTCCAAGATCGGCGAGAAGGCGGCCTTTGCCCACACCGCCAGTGAGAACGCCGGGACCACCGACGCTTTCTATGACGAGATCTTTGAGCGGGCGGGTGCCATCCGGGCTACCACCTGGCAGGAGTTCCTGGACGTGTCCCTGGCTCTGGGCATGCAGCCCACCCCCAAGGGAGACCACATCGTGATGATTACCAACGGCGGCGGCTCCGGTCTGCTCAGCTGTGACCACTTCGAGCGCTGCGGCCTGCCCCTCCATGAACTGTCTGAGATCTCCCCGGGTCTGGCCGGACGCATCCGGGCCTATATGCCCATGTTTGGCTCACCTCTGAATCCTGTGGACATCTCGGGCACCGCCTCTCCCATCCAGTACAAGGGCGCCTTCACCCAGGCCATCCGAGACCCCAACGTGCACGGTATTCTGGGCTCCATCTGTCCCACTGCCGTCACCGATGTGCCTGCGGTCACGGATGTGGTCATTCAGATCCACGAGACCTACAAGCACTTGGGCAAGCCTTTTATCATGGAGTGTCAAGGCGGCGAGGAGTGCCAAGAGGCCATCATGAAGCTGCGGGACCACGGCATCCCCGCCTATCCCACGGCAGAGCAGGCAGTCAACGCCATGATTGCGCTGTATAAATACGGCCAAATCAAGAAAAACAAGGCATAATCCCAAGGGTGTGGGGCGGGAAGATTCCCGCCCCACACCGGGTGGATGGAAATTATTTTGTATTGCCATTTGACCTCCAATCTGATATGATACAAAGTCGAGACAGAAGGGAGGGAATGGACATGCTGGCACAGATGAAGGCGAATCAGTGTTTGGTGTGGCCGTTCCATCGTCCTATATGAGACAATTACCTTGTTCAGGTGATTGTCTTTTTTTCTGTGAGAACATGAGAGAAAAGGAGAGAATAACGTGAACAACCATCAAGCGCCCATTCAGGACGCCCGTGTCCTGGGCTGGCCCAAGATGCTGATTTTGGGCTTGCAGCACATGTTCGCCATGTTCGGGGCCACCGTGCTGGTGCCCATGCTGGTGAGCAACTCCTACGGCCTGCCCCTGTCCATTCAGACTACCCTGTTTTTTGCCGGTATCGGCACCCTGTTTTTCCACCTGTGTACCAAGCTGAAGGTGCCCGCCTTCCTGGGCTCCTCCTTCGCCTTCCTGGGCGGTTTCCAGGCTGTCAGTGAGCTGACCGCTGGCAAGTACGCCGACATGGCCGCCGCCGAGAAGCTCCAGTACGCCCTGGGAGGCATCGTGGTGGCCGGCCTGCTGTATGTGGTTCTGGCCGGTATCATCAAGCTGGTAGGTGTGCAGAAGGTCATGCGCTTCCTGCCCCCTGTGGTCACCGGCCCCATCATCATCCTCATCGGCCTGAACCTGGCCCCCTCCGCCGTGTCCAACGCCTCCACCTGCTGGTGGCTGGCCATTGTGGCCATGGCCATCATCGTGGTGGCCAACATCTGGGGCAAGGGCATGATTAAGATCATCCCCATCCTCCTGGGTGTGGTGGGCTCCTATATCGTGGCCGTGATCGCCAACTCCTTTGGCGCTACCGCCGTGGACGCCGCTGGCAACGTGGTGCCCCTCATCGACTATTCCGGTGTGGTTGGCGCCAACCTGGTGGGTCTCCAGCCCTTTGTTATCGCCAAGTTTGACTTGACCTCCATCTTCGTCATGGCCCCCATCGCCATTGCCGCCATGATGGAGCACATCGGCGATATGTCCGCCATCTCCGCCACCGTGGGCAAGAACTTCCTGTCCGACCCCGGCCTGCACCGTACCCTCATCGGTGACGGTATCGCCACCTCGCTCTCCGGCCTGTTTGGCGGCCCCGCCAACACCACCTACGGTGAGAACACCGGCGTGCTGGTGCTCTCCCGGGTCCACGACCCCCGGGTGGTGCGTCTGGCTGCCATCTACGCCGTGGTGCTGTCCTTCAGCCCCGCCTTCGCCGCTGTGGTCAACTCCATCCCCACCGCCATCATCGGCGGCGTGTCCTTCATCCTCTACGGTATGATCTCCGCCATCGGCGTGCGTAACGTGGTGGAGAACCGAGTGGACTTCACCAACTCCCGCAACCTCATCATTGCCGCCGTCATTCTGGTGTGCGGTCTGGGCTTCACCAATGGCATCACCTTTGCCATCGGTGAGGTGCACATCACCCTCACCAACCTGGCGCTGGCCGCCGTTGCGGGCATCGCCCTCAACGCCATCCTCCCCGGCAAGGACTACACCTTCGGTGCCGACGTCACCGAGGGCCGCGCTGGCGACTTTGGCCGTTACTAAGCAGCGTTCCAATCAATCACCCGCGGCGTCCGGCTCACCTGGCCGGACGCCGCTGTATTTTGCAGCAAAAATTTTTCGGGGAAGTGTTGTAAGATTTCCCCCACTCCCCAGTCTTATGGGTGGAAGGAGGTGGTGGCGTGACCGAGTTTGAAGAGATCTACCGGACCTACTTTAATGACGTGTACCGGTATCTGCTGCGCCTGTCCGGGGACCCACACGTGGCAGAGGAGCTCACCAGCCAGACCTTTTTTAAGGCGATGCAGGGCATCCAAAGCTTCCGGGGCGCCTGCGAGGTGCGGGTGTGGCTGTGTCAGATCGGGAAAAACTGCTACCTGACCTACGTGAAAGGTCAAAAACGCACCCACCCGCTGGATGAGGCCGACCTATTAGAACTGCCGGAGGAGGGAGACTCCCCGGAACAGCTGTGTGAGCGGCGGGACCAGGCCATGCGCATCCGCAAGGTGCTCCACCAGCTGCCCGACCCCTACAAAGAGGTGTTTCTGTGGCGGGTGTTTGCCGAGTTGAGCTTCAAGGAGATTGGCCAGATGTTTGGAAAGACCCACAACTGGGCCTGTGTCACCTATCACCGGGCCAAAGCCATGGTCAGACAACGATTGGAGGAGAACGAAACATGAAACAGGAATGCAGCATCGTCCGAGACCTGCTCCCCCTGTATGTGGAGGACATGGTCAGCCCAGAGACGGCGGCGTTTGTGGGGGAGCATTTGAAAAGCTGCGAGACGTGCCAGGCGGAGGTCCAGAGCCTGCGCCAGCCCCCGGACGTAACCCCGCCCACCCAGGAAGCGCGCCCTGAGGCCCCGCTGCGGCGACTCCAGAAGAAACTACTGCTCAAGCGAATACAGACTGCCTTGTTGGCGGGTGGATTTGTGCTGGTGATACTCTTGTCCGCCTTTGCCATCCTCTCTGCGCCCCGCTATGTCCCCTATACGGCCCAGTTGCTGGAGGTGACAGAGCAGGCGGACGGCAGCCTCACCATCACCTTTGACCAAGCGGTGACCCAGTGCCAGGTGGAGAGCCTGGGCACCCAGGAGCCGGACAACCAGAGCGAGAGCTATTCCATTCAGGCGTGGACCTCTCCCTGGGACCAGTGGTTTTCCCACTCAGGCGTCCGCACCCTCACCATTGCCCCCCACACCGACCGCCCGGTGCTGGTGTACTACGCCCAGAACAACGGGCAGGGGGACGTATTGGTGTATGGGGAACACCCGGATGGGGGGATGGAGACCCTGCCTCGGCTGGTGCTGGGCTACTATCTGTTCCTGGCGGCGGGGGTGTTTGTGGTGCTCCTGGTGGTGTGGTGCGCAGCGAAGAAGAAGCCCAAGGTCCGGCAATGGGTGGGGCGGGCCCTACTGCTGCCCCCCGCCTATGGGGTAGGACACCTCATTGTGTTGGGCTTCACCACGGTGTCCTATTGCGCCACCCGGGACTTCATCCTCATTGTAGCCATCGGGGCGTTTGTGTACTGCCTGGTCCTGCTGGCCGTCCGCATCTACCGCCTGTGGAGGGAGTTGAGACCAAATTGAGGGGAAGTGGGGAATTTCTCATGGTTGACAAAATTCTATCCTTTTAGTATGATAAAGCGTGATATATCTGCGGTCTCGTTCAAAGGGGAGCGTCAGCCGCATCAAAGGAGAGAAAACCATGAAGAAACCGTTCCTCACCCTGGCTCAGGCCAAGGAGATTCGTGAGACCTATCCCACCCCGTTCCACATCTACGACCAGGCGGGGATTGAAGACAATGCCAAGAAGCTGTACCAGGCTTTCTCCTGGAATCCCGGCTTTAAGGAATATTTCGCCGTGAAAGCCACCCCCACCCCCGGCATTTTGAAGTTGCTCCACGCCCAGGGCTGTGGCGTGGACTGCTCCTCCCTCACCGAGCTGATGATGGCAGAGCGCTGTGGCTTTACCGGCCATGAGATCATGTTCTCCTCCAACGAGACCCCCGCCGAGGAGTTCCGCTACGCCCACAAGCTGGGGGCCATCATCAACCTGGACGACCTGACCCACGTGGACTTCCTCTATGACACCCTGGGCTGTGTCCCTGAGACCATCTCCTGCCGCTACAATCCCGGCGGCACCTTCACCCTGGGGGAGAGCAAGGAGGGCTTCCAGGTCATGGACAAGCCGGGGGACGCCAAGTACGGCATGACCAAGGAGCAGATGAAGCAGGCGTTCACCCGCCTGAAGGAGCTGGGGGCCAAGAACTTCGGCATCCACGCCTTCCTGGCCTCCAACACCCTGTCCAACGACTACTATCCCGCTCTGGCCCGGGTGCTCTTCGAGCTGGCCGTGGAGCTGCAGCGGGACACCGGGTGCCACATCACCTTCCTCAACCTGTCCGGCGGCGTAGGCGTGCCCTACCGCCCGGAGCAGCCCGCCAACGACATCGCCATCATCGGCGAGGGGGTGCGGAAAGCCTACGAGGAGATCTTGGTGCCCGCTGGCATGGGAGACATCTCTCTGTGCACCGAGCTGGGCCGCTTCATGCTGGCCCCCTATGGGCACCTGGTCACCACAGCCGTCCACGAAAAGCACATCTACAAGGAGTACATCGGGGTGGACGCCTGTGCCGCCAACCTGATGCGCCCCGCCATCTACGGTGCTTACCATCATATCACCGTGCTGGGCAAGGAGGACGCCCCCTGTGACCACGTCTACGACGTGGTGGGCTCCCTGTGTGAAAACAGCGATAAGTTTGCCATTGACCGCGCTCTGCCCCAGATCGACAAGGGTGACATTCTGGTCATCCACGACACCGGGGCCCACGGCTTTGCCATGGGCTACCAGTACAACGGCAAGCTGCGCTCGGCGGAACTGCTGCTCAAGCGGGACGGCTCGGTGGAGCTGATGCGCCGGGCGGAGACCCCCGACGACTACTTTGCAACTCTCGTTTGGTAACAAGAAAACGTCCCGTCCGGCACCGCCGGGCGGGAAGTTTTTAGTCTTTGTTCATGCGCTGTAAAATGGCTTGTTCCACCTTGTCTCCGTATCGCAGGGCCACGAGAAACACCGCCAGCCCCACCAGGCCCATGAGGACCATGGCCCAGGGTGGAATGGAGAGGGCGGAGTCACCCACGCCGCAGGCCACCAGCAGCCCCCAGGGCCGGGCCACCAGGCAGAGGATGAGGAATCGTTTCAGGCTCAGGTCGGTGAGCCCTGCCAGAATACACAGCAGGTCGTCGGGGAAGAAGGGAAAGAGAAAGGCCAGAAAGAGGAACACATCCCGCTTGCGCTGGATGACATCCAAATACTTGCCGGACACTTTCTCACTGACAAACTGGTGGACAAACTTGTGGCCCAGCACCCGGGCCAGGAGAAAGACGATGACAGAGCCCAGCACCACCGCCCCCCAGGTGAGGAGAAAGGCGGGCCAGAATCCAAACATCACAGACCCCACCAGAGCGGTGATGTTGCTGGGGATGGGGGCGACAATCACCGAAATGAGCTGAATGACAAAGTACATCAGGTGGGACCAGGGGGAGAACTGGGCAATATAGGCCTCCATGGCCGACCTGGAATGGAGGGTCTGGAAAAAGCCAGTGGCGTACAGGGCGTAGACGCAGCCGCCCAACAGAGCTATGGTGACAAGCCACAACAGGGCCTGTTTGATACGTGGGTTCACAACTTCCCACCTCCTGGGAAAAGATAGGAATATTGTAGCAGATTGTGTCGGAAATAAAAAGGTGTCAAACCGTTAGGATTTTATCAAGAAAGAGTTAAGATAGGAGAAGAGCCGCCCACACAGGGGCGGCTCTTCTCGGTGTTGTGAGGTCAGTCGATGGCGGTGACCTGATATCCGGCCCCCTCCACGGCGGCCTTGAGGGTGTCAGCGGACACGTCTCCGGTGACGGTGGCGGTGCCGCTTTCCAGATCCACCTGGGCGGACACGCCGGGGATGGCGTTTAGAGCCTGGGTGACGTGGCTCACGCAGTGGGGGCACATCATGCCCTGGATGTGGATGGTTTGAGTCATGGTAGGTTCTTCTCCTTTCAATTCACAGCAGGTGTTCTTGCACACCGCTGGGGTATTCGATTTGGTGGGGCGGAAGCGGCGCAGCCGCAGGGCGTTGGTGACCACGCACACCGAGCTCAGGCTCATGGCAGCCGAGGCCAGCATGGGGGAGAGCTGGAGATGGAACAGGGGATAGAACACCCCGGCGGCCACGGGGATGCAGATGGCGTTGTAGCAGAAGGCCCAGAACAGGTTTTCCTTGATGTTGCGCAGGGTGGCCCGGGATAGCCGCACGGCGGTGACGGCGTCCAGCAGGTCGCTCTTCATCAGTACCAGGTCGGCGGAGTCCAGAGCAATGTCTGAGCCCGCCCCAATGGCAATGCCTACCTCGGCTCGAGCTAGGGCGGGGGCATCGTTGATGCCGTCACCCACCATGGCCACCCGGTGGCCCTGGGCTTGCAGCTGGGCGATGTGGCCCTCCTTCTGGGTGGGCAGTACCTGGGCGATGACCTGAGACACGCCCACCTCCTGGGCGATGGCCTGAGCGGTGGCGGGATGGTCTCCGGTGAGCATCACCACCTCCAGGCCTAACTTCCGCAGTTCAGACACTGCCTGGGCGCTGGTGGGCTTCACGGTGTCCGCCACCCCGATGACCCCCACCAGGGTAGTGCCCTGGGCGAAGTACAGGGGAGTGTGGCCCTTTTCCGTGAGATCCTGGGTGCGCTGGGCCACGGGAGACAGGTCTACCCCTGCCTCTTCCATCATGGCCTGGTTGCCCGCCAGGAAGGGGAGCCCCTGGAGGGTTCCGGTCACGCCCTTACCGTGGACGGCCTGGAAGTCCGTCACCTCCTGGAGAGACAGGTTTTGAGCCTGGGCGTGGGCCACAATGGCCTGGCCCAGGGGGTGCTGGGAGGGGTGCTCCAGGCTGGCGGCGAGGGTGAGCAGTTGGCTTTCGGACAGCTGGCCCACCGGGTACACACCCGTCACCTGGGGCTTGCCCTGGGTGATGGTGCCTGTCTTGTCCAGCACGATGCAGGACACCTTGCCCAGCTGCTCCAGGGCCTGGGCAGACTTGATGAGAATGCCGTTCTGAGCGCCTACTCCGGTGCCCACCATAATAGCCACAGGGGTGGCCAGCCCCAGGGCACAGGGACAGGAGATCACCAGCACCGCCACGGCAGAGGTGAGGGCCTGGGCCACGGTGTGGCCGCTCACCAGCCACACCAGGGCGGTGACCAGGGCAATGCCCATGACCACGGGGACGAAGATACCCGCCACCCGGTCGGCCAGCCGGGAGATGGGGGCCTTGGAGGAGGCGGCCTCCTCCACCAGGGCGATCATCTGGGACAGGGTGGTGTCCTGGCCCACCTGGGTGGCCCGGACGGTGAGCACGCCGGCGCCGTTGAGACAGCCGGACATCACCCGGTCCCCCTCTCCCTTGTCCACCGGGATGGACTCCCCGGTGAGGGGGGACTCGTCCACGCTGGACACCCCAGACACCACCACCCCATCCACGGGGAGGGCGGAGCCGGGGCGAATGAGGAGCAGGTCCCCCACCTGCACCTCCTGGGTGGGGATGGTCACCTCTTGACCGTCCCGCAGCACGGTGGTGGTCTTGGGACTCAAG
The DNA here is from genome assembly GCF_002160275.1 of Pseudoflavonifractor sp. An187. Lineage (NCBI taxonomy): Bacteria > Bacillati > Bacillota > Clostridia > Eubacteriales > Oscillospiraceae > Pseudoflavonifractor > Pseudoflavonifractor sp. An187. The sequence goes on from NZ_NFKG01000002.1 coordinate 70,881, forward strand.
TCCATGAGCCGGGCAATGGCCTGGCCGGTCTTGCCCTTGGAGCGGGCTTCCAGGAACTTGCCCAGGGTGATGAGGGTGACAATCATAGCCGCCGACTCAAAGTACAGGTCCATGGCGTACCGCTCCACCAGGGCGGTGTCCCCGTGGCCCAGCCCCCAGCCGATGGCGTACAGGGCCACAATGCCGTAGAGCACAGCGGCGGAGGAACCCACGGCGATGAGGGAGTCCATATTGGGGGCCCGATGCCAGAGGGAGCGGAAGCCGTTTACAAAATAAGCCCGGTTGATGATCAGCGGGGGCAGGGTGAGCAAGAAGAGGGTGAGGGCATACACCATGGCGTTTTGGGTGCCGTGGAAAAAGTGGGGTATGGGCCAGCCCATCATGTGTCCCATGGACAGGTAGAACAGGGGGAGGAGGAAGACCAGGGAGGAGATAAAGCGCACCTTCAAGGACTTCTGGGCGTTGGATACAGGAGCGGGAGTGGGGGCGGCTGTTTCCCCCATCACCGTGGCCCCGTATCCGGCCTTGGCCACTGCCTCGCAAATCTGCTGGGCGGTCAGGGGCTCTTTATAGATCACCGACATGGAGTTGCCCAACAGGTTCACCTGCACCTCCTGGACGCCCGCCAGACCCTTCACCGCCTTTTCCACATGGGCAGAGCAGGCGGCGCAGGTCATGCCGGTGACGGAAAACTTCTGTTTCATGGTGGGGCCTCCTTTACAGCAGCTTGCCCAGCGCGGCCACCAGCTCGTCCACCTTTTGGGCTCGCTCCTGGGGGGTGTCCGCCTGCTCCACACAGTGTTTCAGGTGGGCGGTAAGCACTTCCTTGTTGGCCCGGCGCACCAGGGCATCCACCGCTAACAGTTGCTGGGAGATGTCCATACAGTAGCGGTCCTCTTCAATCATGGTTAAAATTCCGTCCAGTTGTCCTCGGGCGGTTTTCAATAGGCGAGTCACGGTTTTGGCATCAGCCATCATGACGCATCCCTCCTTGTGTTGGAATAACACCCCCCTGGGGGGTAGGGTTATCCTAGCACAAACGTAGGAGAAAGTCAAGAAAAAAACGGCGCCGCAAAAGGGGTACCTTTGCGGCGCCGCGTGGGGTTAGCCCTCCAGTTTGCTCTGGGTCTTGGCCATAAACTTCTCTGCGTGGATGATGAAGCGCTCGTGGACGCCGGAGCCGATCTCACCCCGCTCATCGTAGGCGTGGACCTCGAAGGTGACCTTGCGGCCCTCCACAGCGGTGACCACGCTCTCCGCCCACACCTTCATACCCACAGGGGTGGCGGAGGAGTGGGCGATGTTCAGGTGGGTGCCCACAGAGCTCTCACCGGGAGCCAGGCAGGGGATGAGGGAGTCCGAGGCGGCGTTTTCCATCATGGCCACCATATAGGGGGTGGCAAAGACGGGCACCAGACCGGAGCCCACCGCAGTGGCGGTTTTCTCCGGGGTGACCACGGACTCAAAACGGCCCTTGAGGCCGACTTCAATGGACATGGGGATTCCTCCTTTGTGTTGTCTGGACACAGTGTACCCGAAATTTACTCTCTTGACAAGAGAAAAGAGCGGCGCCAACGGACGCCGCCCAAATCAAGAGCACTTTGCTTGGCTCGGGGCCTCGCAGAGTTCCGTCACCCACAGGTGACGAAAAAATCTAAATTGCGTCATTTCCACGGACATGTGCCGGGGAAATGACACTTCTCATGTGGGGTGGAATGACTTTTTCGTCAGAAATCGAGTTCCACCCCACATGCAAGCCTCCTCCCATAGAAGTCCATGGACTTCTATGGGAAGCTTAAAGGCCCAGCTGAATCCACAGATCGTTGTACAGATCGCGGGTCTCCTGGGGGAGCACCACGTAGTTCTCGCACTTTTTCAGCACATCGGCAGAGGGGGCCATGATCTCGTAGAGTTCAGGGTCCAGCTCCTCACCGTAGGTCTCCTTGTAGTACTCGGGGTACTTCTCCAGTGCTTCGGTGTTGGGAGAGGCGTACCAGATATAGTCCATATTGACCAGAGAGGCGTTGGTGGAGGCCATGAAGTTGATCCACTCCTCCGCCTCAGACACATGCTGAGCATTTTTCAGAATGCACCAGGCGTCCACAAACCAGTTGGCCCCCTCCTCGGGGATGACGTAGGCCAGGTCGGAGTTGTTCTCATACATGGACAGGTAGTCGCCGGCGTAGTAGGTGGCGATGGCGGCGTTGCCCTGCTCCATCTTGTTGAACACCTCGTCCATCACCTTGCCCTGGAAGACGCCCCGGCGGGTGGCGTCGGCAATGAGGTCGTAAGCCTGACGAATCTCATCTTCGTTGGTGGTGTTTACCGAGTAGCCCAGGTAGATGAGGGCGTTGCCAAAGGCGTCCCGGGAGTTGTTGATGAGAAGCACGTTGCCACGATTGGCGTCATCGTACAGGGAGGACCAGCTGGTGATCTCGCCGTCCACCATGGTCTTATTGTAGATGATGCCCAGAGTGCCCCAGGTGTAGGGCACGGTGTACTCGTTGTTGGGGTCAAAGGCCAGGTTCTTGAACTGGTCCCCAATGTAGGAGTAGTTGGGGATGTTGTCGTAGTTCAGAGGCTGGAGCATGTCCTCCTCAATGAGCTGGGAGATCATATAGTCGGAGGGGCAGATGACGTCGTAGTTGGCGCCGCCGTTTTTCAGCAGGGAGTACAGGGACTCGTTGCTCTCGGCGGTCTGGTAGTTGACGGTGATGCCCGTCTCCTCCTGGAACTGGGCGATAAGGTCCTCGTCGATATATTCGCCCCAGTTGCACACGTTGAGCACCCGCTTGCCGGTGTTGGTGTCGGCCTCGGGGTCAATGCGCTCAATGGTACAGGCGGAGAAGCAGAAGCCGCCCACCAGCACACAGGCCAGAGCCGCAATGGCTAGCTTTTTCAAAGGTTCATTCCTCCTCGATGAAAATCAATAGACCCGCTTGGCGGCGGCCTTCTCTGCCCGAATTTCCCGGACGTTGACGATGATCAGCAGCACCAGCACCACCCCGAAGAGGATGGTGGACACGGCGTTGATCTCCGGGGTGACACCCTTTTTGGTCATGGAGTAGATCTGCATGGCCAGGGTAGAGGTGGAGGAGCCGGCGGTGAAGTAGGAGATGACGAAGTCGTCCACACTCATGGTGAAGGCGATGAGGGCACCGGAGACAATGCCAGGCATGATCTCCGGCAAAATCACCTTAAAGAAGGCCTGGGGCCAGGTGCAGCCCAGGTCCTGGGCGGCGTCCACCAGGTTTTTGTCCATCTGCCGCAGCTTGGGGGCCACGGAGAGAATGACATAGGGGATGTTAAAGGTGATATGGGCGATGAGCAGGGTACCAAAGCCCAGGGATAGCTGGTGGAAGGTGACCCGGTACTGGGTGCCGAAGAGGTCAATGATGAGCCGATAGTGGGAGGCCAGGTAGTTCCAGCCGCTGAGGGCAGCCACAAAGAACAGGCACATGGCCACGCCGGTGACGATGTCGGCGTTCATCATGGGGATGTTGTTGATGGTGAGCAGGGGCTCCCGGAACTTCCGGCGCATGGAGTACAGGCCAATGGCGCTGAGGGTGCCCACCACCGTGGCAATGAGGGTGGCCAGCACCGACACCAGCAGGGTGTTGTACACGCTCTTGATGATCAGCTGATTTTGGAACAGCTTGGCATACCACCGCAGGGAGAAGCCCTTCCACACCACGCTGGAGTCTGCGGCGTTGAAGGAATAGAAAATGAGCAGCAAAATGGGGGCATAGAGGAAGAAGAACACCACACCGATGAGGATGCGGTTGCCCAGGCTGTTTTTCTTGTTCAGACTCATAGCATCACCGCCTGTTCTTCGCCCTCACCGAAGCGATTCATAATCCACATACAGGCCACCACAATGACCATCATCACCAGGGCGATGGCCGAGCCCAGGTGGGGGTTGTAGGCCCCGCCCAAGAACTGCTGTTCAATGAGGTCGCCCAGCAGCATCTGGATGCCGCCGCCCAACAGCCGGGAGATGGCGAAGGTGGACACAGAGGGGACAAACACCATGGTCACGCCGGAGAGGATGCCGGGCAGGGACAGGGGCAGGATGACCTTGCGGAACACCGTGGCGGTGTCGGCCCCCAGGTCCTGGGCGGCCTCCAGCAGGGTGTTGTCCATTTTGATGAGGGTGGAATAGATGGGCAGCACCATAAAGGGCAGATAGTTGTACACCATACCCACCACCACAGCCCCCTGGGTGCCGATCATCTTGAAATAGTGAATGTCCGTGCCAAAGAGGTTGTTGATGAGATCAAACAGGCCAATGGCAGCAAAAAACTGGTTGATGAGACCGTTGTTTTCCATGATGGACATCATGGAGTAGGTGCGCAGCAGGAAGTTGACCCACATGGGCAGCATGATGAGGAGCATGGCCACCCGCTGGAAGCTCTTGCCCTCTTTGGCCATGGCATAGGACAGGGGATAGCCAATGAGCAGACACACCAAGGTGGCGATGATGGCCAGCTTGAAAGAGCGGGTGAAAATCACCGTAAAGGTGCCCATGCGGGTGAAGTTCTCCCCGGTAAAGGAGAAGTCGGCGGTGGTGAAGGCGTAGATCACCACCATGATGATGGGGGCCACCACAAAGAAGGCCATCCATCCCACATAGGGGATGGCTAGGAGGGAACGCTTATTCTTCATGCCCGTTCTCCTCCTCCTCGGGCTCATAGTCCGCATCGCCGATCTCTTCGTATTCCTCGGAGTAGGAGGAGTAGTCTCCAAACATGCCGGAGTACTCGCTCTTTTTCATCACGTGGATGCAGTCGGGGTCCAGGTGGATGCCGATAACGGTGCCCACGGGGTGGTATTCAGTGGTCTGAATGAGCCACTTAAAGCCATAGAAGTCCACGATGGTGTCGTAGTGGACGCCCTTAAAGGTCACAGAGGTAACGGTGCCCTTGAGCTGGCCCTGGTTCTCCGCCACAATGTCCACATCCTCGGGGCGGATGACCACGTCCACCGGCTCGTCCTTGTCAAAGCCCTTGTCCAGGCAGCGGAACTTCCGGTTGAAGATCTCCACCACCTCGTCGGCCCGCATGATGCCGTCGATGATGTTGGACTCCCCGATGAAGTCGGCCACGAAGGCGTTTTTGGGCTCGTTGTAGATGTCCTCCGGGGTGCCGATCTGCTGGATGCGGCCGCCGTCCATGACCACCACGGTGTCGCTCATGGCCAGAGCTTCCTCCTGGTCGTGGGTGACGTAGATGAAGGTGATGCCCATCTCCTGCTGGATGCGCTTGAGCTCGTTTTGCATGTCCTTGCGCAGGCGCATGTCCAGAGCGCCCAGGGGCTCGTCCAACAGCAGCACCTTGGGCTGGTTGACCAGGGCCCGGGCGATGGCCACCCGCTGCTGCTGGCCGCCGGAGAGGGCGGAGATGGAGCGCTTTTCAAAGCCCTTGAGATTGACGATCTCCAGCATTTCCATCACCCGCTGGTGAATCTCCTTTTCGGGAATCTTCACCTTCTTGGCGGTGGACTTTCCGTTTACCACATTGGTGACGGTTTTGCCCAAGCGCAGGCCAAAGGCCACGTTTTCATACACATTCAGGTGGGGAAACAGGGCGTATTTCTGGAATACGGTATTCACTTCCCGCTTGTGGGGCGGGACATGATTAATCCTCACGCCGTCAAATAAAACATCCCCAGAGGTAGGCGTAAGAAACCCGCCGATGATACGAAGCGTGGTTGTCTTGCCGCACCCACTGGGACCCAGCAGCGTGAGGAACTCTTTATCATTGATATACAGGTTGATGTGGTCCAATACCACGCCATCGTCGTAGGCCATGACGCAGTCTTTCAGGCGGATCAGCTCCTTGGACATGTGTCCTCCCTCATTTCTATGGTTGTTTCTAAAATGTCAGCTCCCTCGATATTTGTCCCGGCCAGTGCCCTCCAGCGGACAGCCCAATTTGGGCCCGGGGTTTCACGGATAGCGAGTTACACTATATTATGTCGATGGAGAAATGTCAATCATTGTTTTGAAAAAAACAGCCCCATTTCCGGTCAAAAAACAGGCCGCCCAAGGGGCGGCCTGTGGGGGTGAATGGCGGAATGTGGAAACTCAATCCTGGGGCGACCATTGAGCGGAAAATTTGGGGAAATACTGGGGGACAAAGTCAATGTCCCGCACTGTCCACTCCATGCCGTTGAGATGGGAAAGGCATCCTCCGTCAGTGGTAAACTCAAAGCGCAGCTTGTAGGAGTACAGGGCCTGATAGCTGCGGCCAAACGGACGGTTGTCCCGCTCGCGGCCGTACTTGCCGTCCCCCAGCAGGGGGTGCCCGGCGGCGGCAAACTGGGCCCGGATCTGGTGGGTGCGCCCGGTGATGAGATCGCACTCTACCAGGGACAGCCCGCCCTCGGTTGCCAGGGTATTATATAAGGTAAGGGCGGTCTTGCCCCCGGGGACCGGGTGGTCGTACACCTTCACCTGGGCCTTGTTCTCATCCTTGAGGATAAAGCCCTTCAGTTCCCCCTTCCGGGGGCGCATCTCTCCCCGGATAACACACAGGTACAGCTTGGTGAGCTCCCGGTCCTTGATCTTCTGGTTCATGATGCGCAGCGCCTCGGCGGTCTTGGCGGCAATGACCAGCCCGCCGGTGTTGCGGTCAATGCGGTTACAAAGGGCGGGGGCAAAGGAGTTCTCCCAGTAGGGGGACCACTCCTTCTTCTGGTAGAGGTAGGCCTGAATGTGGGTCAGCAGGGTATTCACCCGCTCCTGGTCATCGGGGTGCACCACCATACCCGGGCGCTTGTTTAAAAGGAGAATGTGCTCGTCCTCATACACAATGTCCAGCTGGGGCTTGAACACGGAGAGAAACGCATTTTCCCGATTTGGGGTTTGAAAAAATTCGTCGTTGATGTATAATTGTAATACGTCCCCCACTTCCAGGCGCACGTCCCGCTTGGAGCCCTTGCCGTTGCGCTTGACCCGTTTGAGGCGGATGTACTTCTGAGCCAACGGGGCGGGGAGGAGGGGCACGGTCTTGGCCAGCCAGCGGTCCAACCGCTGCCCGGCGTCATTTTTTCCAATGGTAAATTCCTTCAATCACCATCACTCCTGGACTGTCAAGATACTGCCACCAGTGTACCATGATTTTTGGTGAAAAAAAAGAGAGAAAAAATCAAGAAACCATTTGACAAGTGGGAGACTCTTGAGTATAATACCATTTGTGTCGTTATGCGAGGTGTGCCGATGAAACTGGATTTGAAGCAAATTGCCCGTCAGCCGGGCGCCACCCTTCCGTTTTCCTTCCAGATGGACCTAACTCAGCTGGAGTGGAACGGAGACCACCCTGTATCCCAACCTGTCACTGTGGAAGGCAGAGTGCGGAATATGGCGGGGGTGCTGTTGCTCCAGGCCAGCATGGCAACCACCCTGTCCCTCATTTGCGACCGCTGTGCCCAACCCTTTTCCAAGGAGAAGACGGTGGACTTTGAGTCCATGCTGGCTACCGAATTGGAAGACGAGGAAAATGATGATATCATTTTGCTGGATGGGGAGATGCAGCTGGATCTGGAGGAGTTGCTGGGTGACGTGTTCCTCCTGAATATGGACACGAAGAATCTCTGCTCTCCAGACTGCAAGGGGCTGTGTCCGGGCTGCGGTGCAGACCTGAACCATGAGCCTTGCCGTTGCAAGAAGGAGATTGATCCCCGTCTGTCCAAGCTAGCCCAGCTGTTGGGTCAGGACGGATGATTTGTAATGTTATGTCTGCGGACATTGACCGATAAGGAGGTGTCAAAATGGCCGTCCCTAAGAGTAAAGTATCCAAGCAGCGCAGAAACAAGCGTCGCAGCTCCGTGTGGAAGCTGGAGACTCCCGGTGTCAACACCTGCCCCAAGTGCGGTGCTGTCCGCCTGCCTCACCGCGTCTGCAAGAACTGCATGACCTACAATGGTCGTGAGGTTACTGTGAGCGAGTGATCGCCTGTGATGAAAAAGAGGCTGTTGCAAAGTGCGCTTTGCGACAGCCTCTTTTACGTACTTTTCTGGTGAAAGGGCTGAAAAGCCTGGTTTTGTCAAAATTTGCTTTTCATAGTCTGTGAAGTTTGATATACTGACTGTTAACAATATAAAATAATCTGATCTTTTCGAGTAAGGAGGGATTTTCATGGCGAGACCATTGGTGGCCATTGTGGGCCGCCCCAACGTGGGTAAGTCCATGCTGTTTAATAAGCTGACGGGAAAGCGCCTGTCCATCGTGGAAGACACCCCCGGCGTCACCCGCGACCGCCTCTACGCCCAGGCCGAGTGGCTGGGCCGCACCTTCGATCTGGTGGACACCGGCGGCATTGAGCCCGGCACCGACAACGAGATTCTGTCCTTTATGCGTCTCCAGGCGGAGATTGCCATTGAGTCGGCCACGGTGATCATCTTTGTCTGCGACATCCGCACCGGCATGACCGCCGCCGACCAGGAGGTGGCTGGTATGCTCCAGCGCGCCAAGAAGCCGGTGATTCTGGCGGTGAACAAGATGGACTCCACCGGACCCACCAACCCGGACATCTACGAGTTCTATAACCTGGGTCTGGGTGACCCCTATCCCATCTCCGCCGTCCACGGCCACGGCACCGGCGATCTGCTGGACGCCTGCCTGTCCTACTTCCCCCCCGAGGAGGACGAAGAGGAGGACGACGATGTGGTGAAAGTGGCCATCATCGGCAAGCCCAACGTGGGTAAGTCCTCCCTCACCAACCGGATTCTGGGCCAGGAGCGGGTTATCGTCTCCAACGTGGCGGGTACCACCCGAGATGCCGTGGACAGCTACTTTGAAAACGAGACGGGCAAGTATCTCATCATCGACACCGCCGGTATGCGCAAGAAGTCCAAGGTGGACGACCGCATCGAGAAGTTCTCGGTGCTCCGGGCCACCATGGCCATTGAGCGCAGCGATGTGTGCCTCATTATGATCGACGCCCAAGAGGGTGTCACCGAGCAGGACACCAAGGTAGCGGGCCTGGCCCACGAGGCGGGCAAGGCCTGTATCATCGTGGTCAACAAGTGGGACGCCATTGAGAAGGACGACAAGACCATGAAGCGCATGGAGGACGAGGTGCGCCGGGATCTGTCCTATATGACCTACGCGCCCATCCTGTTTATCTCCGCCATGACGGGCCAGCGGGTGGACCGCCTGTTCCAGGTCATCCAGAACGTGGTCAACCAGGCCACCATGCGCATCCCCACCGGTGTGCTCAACTCGGTGCTGGCCGATGCCCAGACCCGGGTGCAGCCGCCCACGGACAAGGGCCGCCGCCTGAAGATCTACTATATGACTCAGGTGGGCGTCAAGCCTCCCCACTTCGTCATTTTCTGCAACGATGCCAAGCTGTTCCACTTTTCCTATCAGCGTTATATCGAGAACCAAATTCGTGCCACCTTCGGACTGGTGGGCACTCCGGTGCGCATCACCATCCGGCAAAAGGGTGATAAGGAGGAGTAAGTCGTGCTGAACTATGTGTTGGACTCTGCCCATGTGTCCGGGGGCTGGCTGGCCCTGGCGGCGGTGGGCATTGCAGTGCTGGCCTACTTTTTGGGCTGCTTCAACGGGGCCGTGGTGGTGTCCCGGTACATCCTCCGGGACGACGTGCGCAACCACGGCAGCGGAAACGCAGGTCTGACCAACTTCTACCGCACCTTCGGCGGCCCCTTGACCCTGGTGGTCATCCTCTCGGACGCCGTCAAGGCGGTGGTGGCGGTGCTATTTGCCATGTGGATTGCAGGCTCCATCTCCCCTGAGCTCATCACCTTGAGTAAGTACTGGGCGGGCATGTTCTGCCTGCTGGGCCACATGTTCCCTGTGACCTTCCAGTTCCGGGGCGGCAAGGGCATTCTGTCCGGCGGCACCATCGCCCTGATGATAGACTGGCGGGTGGCTCTGGTGGTGTGGGGCGGCTTCCTCATCCTGGCCATTGCCACCCGGTATGTGTCCCTGGGCTCCTGCTGGGCCGGCCTGTCCTTCCCCTTTGTCACCTGGTTTGTCTACCAGGATGAGCTCATCACCGTGCTGGCGGTCATCATCGGCGGCCTGATTTTGTGGAAACACCGGGGCAATATGGTGCGCATCGTCCAGGGCACCGAGTCCAAGTTCACCCTGCACAAGAAAAAGGAAGCGGAGGCGGAACCGGAAGCGCCTGTCCCCTCGGAAGAGATAGGGGAGACGATGGAGGAGCAGGGTGAGCCTGAGACTCCCGCCGATCAGGCCTCTGCCGAGGAAGAACATGCCGACCAAGCGGAAGAGGAGACCTCCGAGCAGGAGGAGGAATCTTCCACACAGGAGGAAGCATCTGAGGAAGTGTCCGACGACCAGGAAGAGAAGAAGCTTCAGGAGGGTGAGGCATGAACATCACCGTGGTAGGCAGCGGCGGCTGGGGAACGGCCCTGGCTCTGGTGCTGCTGGAAAATGGACACCAGGTGTCCATGTGGTGCCGCCGAGCGGAGAAATGCCAAGAGATGCAGGAGAGCCGGGAGAATCCCGTGCTCCCTGGGGTGAAGTTGCCCCAGGAGCTGGAGCTGACCTGTGACCTGAACGTCCTGACCCAAAGCCAAGTGGTGGTCCTGGCCACCCCCTCCTTTGCCGTGCGTGCCACCTCCAAGCAGATTGCCCCCTATCTCAAGGCGGGCACTGTGCTGGTGAGCGTGGCCAAGGGCATTGAAAAAGACAGCTGTCTGCTGCTCCACCAGGTCATTGAGGAGGAGATTCCCAACTGCCCTGTGGTGGTGCTCTCCGGTCCCTCCCACGCCGAAGAGGTGGCCCGTGGGCTGCCTACAGGTGTGGTGGTGGCCTCGGAGAACAAGGATGCGGCGCTGTTGGCTCAGGACATCTTTATGAACCGCAACATGCGCCTGTACACCTCCCCGGACATTCTGGGGGTGGAGATCGGGGCGGCCCTGAAAAACGTGGTGGCCCTGTGCACCGGCTGCTGTGTGGGCATGGGCTACGGAGACAACACCAAGGCCCTCATCATGACTCGGGCCCTCACCGAGATGGCCCGCCTGGGTGTGGCCATGGGGGCCAACAAGGAGACCTTTGCCGGGCTGTCCGGCCTGGGCGACCTCATTGTCACCTGTACCTCCATGCACTCCCGTAACTGCCGGGCGGGCATTGCCATCGGCAAGGGCACGCCTGTGGCTGAGGCCGTGGGTGGCAAGGACGGTACGGTGGTGGAGGGCTATTATGCCGCGGCCTCCGCCCGCCAACTGGCCCACAAGATGGGCGTGGAAATGCCCATCGCCGAGGGCGCCTATCAGGTGCTCTATGAGGGCAAGGACCCCCATGTAATTCTGGGCCAGCTCATGGTGCGGGAGCGCCGCTCCGAGCTGGAGCTGGAAGAGATCTGGCTGTAAAATTCCATAAAAATGCAGTGCAGAGGGATGGAGACATCCCCCTGCACTTTTTTAGCTTGAAATACAAAATTTACAAATTATGCCCGTTATGTTACAATGCATGGGAATGACTATGGTGCTCAGGGAGGTGATGTGATGGAACCGGCTCAAGACAACTTTTTGGAAGACCTCTTCTGCAAATGCTATCACGATCTGATGGCCTATGCAAATACATGTCTGGGCAACCCTGATTTGGCGGAAGATATGGTGCAGGATACCTTCCACGAGGCCACCAATCAGGTTGACTGTCTTCTGGAACACCCGTATCCAGAACGATGGCTGATCAAGACTCTGAAGTTCAAGATATGTAATTATTCCAGGACCCAGAGCCGTCACCGGAAATACCTGGTGGAGTGTCTGGATTTGACGGTAATTCCTTCGGGGGAATCTGTGGAACAGCTGGTAATGGAAAAGGAGGAACAGCCTCTTTTTCAGCGGCTGCGCAAAGTCTTGGAAGAAGAGGAAGTCTCTTTCCTTGTGGATGCCACGTTAAAAAACTACTCTCATGCCCAGTTGGCCGAGAAATACGGCCTGACGGTATGGGCCAGCGCCAAGCGTTTGTCCCGAATTCGAGAAAAATTGCTCACAGAATTTCCCGAGCACAGACACCGAAAAAAAGAATGAAAAAGTATGTCAGGATGGAGCAGGCTCGTACATGATAGAAGTGAAGGGAGGTGCTTCGTGTGGAGAATCAACCCGTACCAACGAAATATCGGGAATTAGAGTTGTTGGACACAGAGACGCTGAAAGAGTTGATTCGCACCGATTGTTACACGGAAGATTTGGATGAAGAGTGCATCCTCTATGCCTTGCGCATCATTTCCAGCAGAGAGCACCCACAGCCGGACCGGGCTCAGGAGGTGGACCGGGCTTGGAGACGGTTCCAAGAGGAATACTGCACGCCGGAGGGGGAGGGGCAGTCCCTGTATGACAGCACGCCCCAGCTGGAGCAGCACGAAGAGGAATCCCCTCGAAAACGGCGTTCTCTGCGGCGGCTTCCCAGAAGGGTGGCTGTGGTGGCCGCTGTCATTTGTACCCTATTTGCCACGATGCTTGTGGCTCAGGCCGCCGGACTGGACCTGTGGGGCGTTATCGTCCAATGGTCGGAAGAAACCTTCCGCTTTACGTACCAGGGGGACGTCCCTTCCTCCAGCTGGATGGAGGGTCAAGAGGAGCTGGAGGGCATGGAGTTCGACGACTATCTGCCTACCTGGATTCCCGAAGGATATGCTGTGGAAGATGTTCAGACCTACGAGTTGCGGGACCAGTCCACAGATATCATACTGTTTAGCGGAGAGAATTTGCCAGCCTTCTACCTGTCTGTGGATGTCTATGATGGTTTAGAGAAGATGCAATATGCAACCTTCGAGAAGGACGATGCCCCCGTTCGGGAGCAACGGCTATCCAACGGGGCGACCGTGTACTTTTATACAAACGGTGGAGATGAGCAGTCACTACTTCAATATCAGAACGTGATTTGCTCCATTTCCGGCGACATATCAGAGGAGTCGGTAATAAAAATCTATGAATCTATAGAGGCGGTGGAATAAGATGAGAAGATGTAGGCTATTGCTTATGTTGTTCGTATCTGCTGTACTGATTTGCAGTGTGGGGACGCAGGCCCATGCTCAGACCCGTGCCAGTGATTATGTTGCATGGTATTCCGTTTCTTCGTATCAAGGGGAAAAACGTGGACAGATTGATATTGAATGTAATATCAGAGCCAAGTGGGCGGTACCCAAAATTGGAGTTTTAAAAATTGAGATTTATCAGGCTAATGGCGATCATGTGACCACCATACAGGGATCCACATCTAATGGGCTGCTCTCCCCCAAAAGTAGTCTTGCTCACATCGTGACCTATACATACAACGGGGTGCCCGGCACCACCTACTATGCAAAGGTCACCCTGTGTGCTGGCAGCAACAGCGATTATGACACGAGAAATGTGCAGACCCAGAAAGTGACTGCGCCGTACTAAATTTCGCAGAAGTCAAAACTGAGAACAAAAAGGGAGCCAGAACAGCTAAAAGAGTTGTTCTGACTCCTTTTTTGTACAAGTAACTTAATAACATGGATGATGCATGACGGGTGCTCAATCAATTTCTATAAAAATTTTAAAAATATCCAAAATTTTGTGTCAGGATTGCCCACCATGCGACATGATATAGACAAAGGAAAGTCAGAGAGAGTTTGCTTAGTTTCAGAGCGACCTTTTTACAGAATGTGGTAACCCTGCGATGTGCCGCAACTTTATTATGAAAGGAGGGAGGCGCAGCGTTCCAGCGATGCGGCAGTCACAAAGTAATATTCACACACATCAAATAAAGTAAGGAGGAATAATCATGAAAAAAGCTGGAAAACTCGTGACAGGTCTGTTGGGATTGGCTATGGCTGCGGTGACCATTTTGCCATGTGCAGCAAGTACGGTATATACCCATGACATAGAGATACCTGCACATATGGTTTGGACAAAGATTTATGGTGCAGAGCGCAGTCAAAAGAACAAAGAGGTCAAAGCTCGCTGTAATAGCGTAGAGCCGCCCAAGGCGAATTGGGATACTTTTACGAAAATTCGTTGCAGAGTTGTCAATGGAATGAAGGAACCGATAACTGAAAAAAAAGAGTATGTGCTTGAAGAAGGGAAGGGCTACGTATCCATGGAGTTGTTGAATGGATATTTAGATGTATACTCTGTTTCCTTCCAATTTCGTGGAAATTCTGAGTCGGCGGCCATTGCCAATGTAAGTTATTGGGGATGGTAGGCAAGGAGTTTTTGAAAAGAAATGGTCAGGTGATGAATGAAATAGATAGTTAGGATGGAGAGAGGAGAAATCTTATGATTCGTACGACACGGTCACAAATCGCCTTCCTGCTGCGACAGAAGGAGTCGGTGCTGATCTTTTGTGTCCTGATGCTGCTGGTACTGGCCAACTTTGTGACCAATTGCCGAGAGTTCTGGGGAAGTGATGTTTTGGAGTTGGCTCACACCACCAAGATGGGGCTGTTGAGTTGGAACCATGTTTCATACAGTGCGGATTTAACCATGATATTGCTTCAATTATATCCCCTATTGGTGGTGTGTCCGGCAGGGTTTGTCCTGGCCAAGGAGCGGGGGACCCAGGAGCATGTACTGATGATCACCCGCGTGGGCAGTGGAGCGTACTACTTCAGTAAGATTCTCTCCGCCTTTGTCGTGACCGCGGTGGTGTTTACCCTTCCCTTCTTGTTAGAAATCCTCCTCCATGTCATCGCTTTTTCCGCCAAGCCTGCTGGGGATTTTGTGTACGGGGATGCCTATGAAGAAAATTATATTGCCGTGGTGCGGCAGTATCTGTTTTCTGATTTGTTCGTCCGGTCTCCGTACCTGTATGCGGTGGTGAAAACACTGATCTTTGGCCTTTTTTCCGGGTTGATGGGGGCCTTTAGTGTGGCGGTGTCCGCACTGTACCGCGTAAAATACCGCATCACCGTACTGCTCCCCTCGTTTCTTCTTCTCAATCTCAGTGCTTATGCTCCAATGCTGCTTAGAAGGAAAACTGCCTCATATGTATGGTATACCTTTTTTATGTTGCATGAGGAGGCGCAGAAGAATTTTGTGGTATTCTCCGTGGCCTTGGTGCTGATTGTGCTCGTGACAGTAGGTGGAATGTTCTGGGCCAGCAGGAGGGATCAATTATGATGAGGCTGCGCACCTATGGATGGTATATGGTTATGGCGGCGGTGTGCGGAATATTTCTGAGCTGTGCTCGTATCAACCCTATGGAGGGGGCAATTCCCCTCCATATCTTGGTGTTACAACTTTCAGGCTCACGAGGAACATTCACGATGGGACTTAATTATAGAGAAGGTCTAGAATTTGGCATCTTGTTGCTTCCCTTCTTTCTTTACCAGTTCTACGGGGGTATCCAGCTGTACCGCCAGTTCTGCGTGGCCAGCGTGTACGTCTTCTCTCGTACTACCAACCGAGTGAAGTGGTATTTCACGGAGTTGTGGGGGATGTGCAAGGGGCTTTTGGTGCTCCAGGTCTTTCTCCAGGGTGCTACCCTTCTGGTGGCTGCTCTGCGCTGGGACGTGGTGTGGACCACGGAAGGGTGGATTCTGATGGGAATACATGTGCTCCTCTTCACTTTGTGGACCTTCACTATGGCCTTGGGGGTGAACCTGCTGGCCCTCATCTGGGGGAGCAGCGCTGGATTTCTGGTGATGTTTGCGCTCCAGGCGGGCATGCTTGCGGCGCTGTGCACGGGGGCGAAGCTGGAGCCTACCGACCCCGCTTTGGCCAGGCTGCTGCTACTGGACCCCATTTCCCGGCTAGTGCTGGGGTGGCAAAGTGGCGGTGCTTTTGGTTTAGAGGGTGCTTTGCCTGCGGAATACGGCCATGTGCTCACCGTGTCCGGTTCCCTGCTGCTGCTGGTATTGAGCTTGGCGGCCGTGGTGGTGCTGGGTCTGATGGTAATTCAGAACAAGGACATTCTGGTGTCCAACCTTGAGACGGGAGGGGTATAGGATGATTTTGACCGCAGAACACATCTCCAAGACCATTCGAGGCCGGGAGATTCTACACGATGTGAGCCTGGAGCTCCACAGCGGCAAGGTATACGGTTTTGTGGGCCGCAACGGCTCGGGCAAGACCATGCTGTTCCGGGCCCTGTCCGGTCTTATGGGCCTCACCTCCGGGACCGTGCGGTGGGGAGACCAGGTGCTGAAACGAGACTTTGCGGTACTGCCTAACCTGGGTATCGTGCTGGAGAATGTGGGACTATACCCAAATCTCACAGGGTTAGAAAATCTGCGCTATCTGGCCAATATCCGAAAGAAGTGCACCCAGGAGGACTTGCGGGTGGTGCTGGAGCGGGTGGGGTTGAATCCCGATGACAAGCGCACCTACGGGAAATACTCTCTGGGCATGAAACAGCGACTGGCCATCGCCCAGGCCATCATGGAGAAGCCGGACGTGCTCATGCTGGACGAGCCCACCAACGCCCTGGACAGCGAGGCGGTAGCCCAGGTACGGGACATCATCACCCAGGAGAAGGAGCGGGGGGCTCTGGTGCTCTTGGCCAGCCACAACTATGAGGACATCCGTCTGCTCTCTGACCAGGTGTATTGCTTGGCCAGTGGCAGGCTGAGAGAGGAGGGCGTGGGATGAAAATGCGGTGGGTGCTGTTGCCTCTGGCAGCCTTGATGGTGGCTTCCATCGTGTGCGCTGGGGTCACCAGATCCTCTATTACAGACTATACCGCCCAAGAGAACTGGCAGGAATATTTCCAAGTAGGAGAGATACCAGAAGAACTTTGGGAAACAAACTGTGCTCTAATGAAGGAATACTTGCCCCAAGCGCCATATATTTTACGAGTTGAGGTACTGGGAGACCTGGAAATTATGCATGGAATCAACCAGCAGAAAGTAAAGGTGACCCATATTTACGCTGGAGAAGGTATAGGGGAGGGGCAGGAGTTCTATTTGTATGCCGATGGATGGAGAGTGGTTGTTCGTTCTGTCAAGAGTATCGAGCGAAACTTTATTAATATTTTAGAAGTGGGCCGGGAGTACCTAGTATTTTTGGAGAAGAAAATGGAAATACTGGATTCCCCGCTCCCGGTCTACAGCTGCTATGATGAAGTCTGGGATACTTCTAATGGTAGTGGGGAGAAAGTTTGTGATTTCTATGTTTCTCCTATATTTTCCTATGATTACAAGGAAAATGTAGCGATTCAACCTTCAACGGATACGAACACCTATGTTCCGTACACCCAGGTGAAGGACAATGAATTTTTTGGTACAACTCAAAAGTCCATTGGGCTCTGGGAGCAGCTCAAAGCGGAGATGCTCCAGAGATATCCCCGCTGACACATTACCCATACAACGACGAAAGCCCTGTACCATGCGGTACAGGGCTTTGAGTCATGAGTGTATGGAATTACACAGCACGGGTGACCTTGCCGGAACGGAGGCAGCGGGTGCACACATAGACGTGCTTGGGGGTGCCGTCCACCACAGCCTTAACGCGCTTGACGTTGGGCTTCCAGGGACGGTTGGAGCGGCGGTGGGAGTGAGAAACCTGGATGCCGAAGTTCACGCCCTTACCACAAAACTCACATTTGGCCATATCTACAAACCTCCTCGCTGGTTGGAATTACATTCATACGATAACTACGATATCTTACCAGAAACTTAAGAGAAAATCAAGGGGCATTTTTCAAAAAGAAGTATTTTTTTCGTTGGGGCTTTGTGGTAAAATAAAGGAACAAAACGCGAGGAAAGGGCGTGAAATCATGGGAAAAGGGCCTACCATTCGTTTGGGCACCATCATTGACCAGTTTCATCTTGAGGTGCTGTACGGCCCGGAGGGCTACCGGGACCGCCAAATCTCCATCCAGGACGTGAACCGTCCCGGCCTCCAGATGACGGGTTATTTCGACTACTTTGACCGGGAGCGTATGCAGCTGCTGGGCCTGGTGGAGTGGTCTTACTTGCAGGAGCGCACGGCAGAGGAGCGCATGGAGCGCTTTGACCAGCTGTTTTCCTATCACACCCCGGCGGTGATTATCGCCCGGGGCCTGGAGCCGTACCCGGAGTGCATGGGGTCGGCCAAGAAGTACGACCAGGTTCTGTTGCGCACCAAGGAGAATACGGCGGATTTCATGAGCACCCTCATCGCCTACCTGCGGGTGGCGCTGTCTCCCACCATCACCCGCCACGGCGTGCTGGTGGAGGTGTACGGCGAGGGCGTGCTGCTCATGGGCGAGTCCGGCGTGGGCAAGAGCGAGACCGCCATTGAGCTCATCAAGCGTGGCCACCGCCTCATTGCCGACGATGCGGTGGAAATTCGCCGGGGCTTCAACAACCGCCTGGTGGGCACCGCCCCCGAGCTCATCCGCCACTATATGGAGCTGCGAGGCATCGGTGTGGTGGATGTGCGCCGTCTGTTCGGTATGTCCGCCGTCAAGTTCGAGACCAACATCGACATGCTGGTGAAGCTGGAGAACTGGCAGGACGGGGCCATGTACGACCGCCTGGGTGCTGACGAATTTTTCACCGAGCTGATGGGTGTGCAGCTGCCCACCCTCACCATCCCCGTCAAGCCGGGACGGAATCTGGCGGTCATCCTGGAGGTGGCGGCCATGAACAACCGTAATAAGAAGATGGGCCACAATGCGGCGCTGGAGTTCACCCGCCAGATTGATGCCCACATTGACAGTCAAGTCTCCGATCGCTGAGCCATTTCACCGACTCCCGCCCCCAGGGCGGGGGTCGGTTTTTTCTCTTGCAATTTCGTCAGGATAGGAGTACACTGACAGTCAAACAGGCAGAGTAGGTGCGCACGTGTTGTGCTTCCCCTGATGGGGGAGACAGTGCCGGCGGGACGGGGAGTTGTCCGCCGGACGAATAGCACGAGGGGAAATCCCCCCAGGCTTGCAGTGTGCCCACCGCATCCCGCTGCCGCATAGCGGAGCCATTGTCCCTCCTTTGTGCGGCGTTCCCGTTTCCGGGCTGCCCGTGCAAAGGAGGTATTTTTATGGACAAACACCCGCCCCTGACCACAGGGGCACAGGCAGTGGAGTATATCCACTCCTTTTCCTGGCTGGGCAGCCGCCCCGGCCTTTCTCGTACCCGGCAGCTGCTGGCTGCCATGGGCAACCCGGAGCAGAAGCTCCAGTTTATTCACATTGTGGGCACCAACGGTAAGGGCTCCACGGCGGCCATGCTGGCCTCGGTGCTCACCGCCGCTGGCTACACCACAGGCCTGTACACTTCCCCCTACATCCACCACTTTGAAGAGCGGATGACGGTGAACGGAGAGGAGATTACGGGAGATGAACTGGCCGCCATCACGTCCTGGGTGGGAGAGCTGGCCGACCAAATGGAGGAGCACCCCACCGAGTTTGAGCTGGTCACCTGTGTGGCCCTGGAGTTCTTCCGTCGCCGGGGCTGTGACATCGTGGTGCTGGAGGCCGGAATGGGTGGCCGCCTGGACTCCACCAATGTCATCCCCGCCCCACAGGCGGTGGTCATCACCAACATCGGCCTGGACCACACCGCCCAGCTGGGCAATACCGTGGAGGCCATTGCCGCCGAGAAGGCGGCGGTTATCAAAGATGGTTGCCCCGTCATCCTCTATGAGCAGAAGGAGAGCGTCACCCAGGTGGTGCGTGAGGTCTGTCAGGCCCACGGGGCCTCCCTCACCATTGCCCACGCCCAGGATGTGGTCCTGAACCGGGAGAGCCCGGAGGGGCAGTGGTGGAGCTGGAAGGGGCAGTCCCTCTTTGTCCCTCTGCTGGGGGACAACCAGCGCCACAACGGCGCTGTGGTGCTCGCAACTCTGGAGGCCATTTCCGCCAAGTATCCCGTCTCGGCCCAGGCTTTGGCCCAGGGGCTGGAGCGGGTGCGCTGGCCTGGCCGATTTGAAGTCCTGTCCCGTAACCCCTGGTTTGTGGTGGACGGGGGGCACAACCCCCAGTGCGCCGCCACCGTGGCGGACAACCTCAAGCGCTATTTCCCGGGAAAAGCCCCGGTGCTCCTCATGGGAGTGCTGGAGGACAAGGACCGGACAGGGCTGTGTGAGCTGGTGGCCCCGTTGGCCCAGGCCTTTGTCACCATCACGCCCCCCAGCCCCCGGGCCCTGGACGCGGAGACCCTGGCCCGAGAGCTGTCTGCCTATGGAACCCCCGCCTATGCTGCCGCCTCCATCTCCCAGGGGGTGGAGCGAGCCATGGAACTGGCTGGAGCGGACGGGCTGGTGTGCGCCCTGGGCTCTCTGTACTCTGTGGGAGAGATTCGCACCTGTGTATTGTCGAAAAAGGGAGATTTGTCATGAATAAAAAGTTTTCGGTTCTGATCTTGGCCCAAGTGGCCGTTTTGCTGGCCATGGAGGTGGTGCTGTCCCGCTTCTTCTCCATCGCCACCCCCATCACCAAGTTTAGCTTTGCCTTTGTGCCTCTGGCGGTTTGCGGCGCCCTGTTTGGCCCGGTCTGGGGCGGCGTCATGGGAGCCTTGGCGGACCTGCTGGGCGCCATCCTCTTTCCCATCGGGCCCTATTTTCCCGGCTACACCTTAAATAATGCCCTCCACGGTGTGGCTCTGGGTATGGCCCTGAAAGAGGGACGGAGAAAGTGGTGGCAGCTGGCCCTGGCACTGGTGTTCAACCACGTGGTCATTGGAATCTTCCTGGCGGCCCTGTGGGGACACATGCTCACGGATAACCCCTATTGGGCCGTGGCGGGCGCCCGTGTGGTGCAGGCTGCAGTGATGGCTCCGGTACAGTTTATCATCATCCGGCTCATGCAGCGCCCGGTGGAGCGGTACGCCGACCTGTCCCACAGACGTGGCGTGGCGTAATCACTAATTTCATAATGGATACCATGTCCGCATACCTTCTTGGATAGGAGGTGTGTGGACATGGCTTTTTTATCCCAAATCAGCGGTGTGCTCTGGGGCGGTCCGCTGTTGGTGGGCTTTCTGGCGGTGGGGCTGTACTACTCCCTGCGCACAGGGTTCTTCCAGATCTTCGGTCTGCCGGTGTGGTGGAAGCACACGGTGGGGGCACTGTTTCAACGGCAAAAGGCGGAGCAGGGGGGCGTCACCCAGCTGCAAGCTCTGTCCACGGCCTTGGCGGCCACCATCGGCACCGGCTCGGTGGCAGGGGTGGCGGCGGCCATCTTCTTCGGCGGTCCGGGGACAGTGTTTTGGATGTGGATGTCCGCCCTGCTGGGGATGATGACCGGGTGCGCAGAGAAAATCCTGGCCATTCAATACCGGGAGAAGGACGAGAAGGGCCAGTGGCGGGGCGGGCCCATGACCTACATCCAACTGGGACTGAAACTGCGGTGGCTGGGGGGTGTGTATGCTCTGCTGTGCGTGGCAGAGACTCTGGTGGGGGGCAACCTGGCCCAGGCCAATTCCATCGCCACCGCGCTGGAGCGGTCCGTGGGGCTTTCCCCGAAAGTGGTAGGAGTGGTGCTGGCAGTGGTGGTGTCGGTGGTGCTCATGGGGGGCATCCGCCGGGTGTCCCGGCTCAGCCAGCTACTGGTGCCGGTGATGGCGGTGATCTTCATCGGCGGCGGGGTAGGGGTGATTGCCGTCAACGCCCAGAAGCTCCCCCAGGTGATGGAGCAGATTGTCACCTATGCCTTTGCCCCCAAGGCAGTGGTGGGGGGCTACTCCATAGGCCTTGCCCTGCGTTACGGTGTGGCCCGAGGCGTGTTTAGCAACGAGGCCGGGGTGGGAATGTCCGCCATGGCCCACGCCTGCGCCCAGGTGGAGCACCCAGGCAAGCAGGGGATGTGGGGCATCTTCGAGGTGTTCTTTGCCACCCTGGTCATTTGCACGGTGACATCCCTGGTCATCCTTACGTCTGGGGTGTATGACCCGCTGGCGGCCCAGGAGATGATAGCCGCCGGGGAGATTCCCCGGGAAATGCTGGGCAGCAACCTGGCCGCTTCCGCCTTTGCCTCTCTGTGGGGAAAGGCAGGGGAGTGGATGGTGACGGTGAGCCTGACCCTCTTTGCCTTCACGTCTCTGGTGGGGGCGGGCTACTACGGGCGTCGGGGGGTGGAGACCCTCACCAAGTCGCCCCTGGTGTTGGGGGTGTACCATGTGGTGTTCCCCCTGTGTGTGGTGGCGGGGGCTGTGGGAGACCTGGCGGCGGTGTGGGAGCTGGTGGACCTGTGTAATGGCCTGTTGGCCATCCCCAATCTGGCCACCCTGTTGCTGCTGTCTCCGGTGGTGCTGCGCACCCTAAACGAGTGGCTGAAGAAAAAATAAAAAGAATTTGAAAAAAGGTGTTGACATTGGCGGAGAATCTGGTATAATGACCTTCGTTGACCCGACAGAGGCCACACGGAGTGGTATCGAAGAGGTCATAACGAGCACGATTGGAAATCGTGTGACGGCCAAAAACCGTCCGAGGGTTCGAATCCCTCCCACTCCGCCAAAACCCCGAACGTTTTACGTTCGGGGTTTTCCTTTTTTTCGACACGGACTACCTCAAAGGTCACCGGGATGGAACGGAACGGGGCCCCTGGTGGAAGCAGTCTTTTCTTGGCTGCTTCCACCGTTTCGTTTTGTGGCTCGAGACCAGCCTGGAGCGGGTCCTGACCCGGAAAATCGTTCTCTATATTTTTGTGTGCAAAACGCACAAAAACGGGAAAATATGGTCAAAATTTAGATGAACTGTGTGTATGCTGCCTGAAAGGGGCGAGATGTTTAGTCAAAATGACGGAGCAAAAGGGTTGCAAAGCGGTTTAAAATGGGTTACAATACGGTTACAATTTGACAACAAATTGAAACAAGGAGCGATTGAATGAATGTGAAGGTGACCAGCGCAATGCTGGCGACACTCATGGCATGCACATTGATCCAGCCCAGTAAAGCAGTTCAGCCTCAGGTTTCTGAGCCCGCTGTCGTCGAGCAGCTGGGCAGCGCAGATGAACTGATGGCCGTGGTTTCTGCCGAGGCGATCGTGGCCCGGCAGGCCGCAGAGAACATCCAGCACCCCCAGGGCATTGGCCTGTATCTTGACTCCGTCGCACTGTTGAACGTGGGGCGTGAGATGATCGGGGGAGAGTGTTACGTAACCGTGAAATCTTTCCTGGCCGCCGCCCAGCCCCAGGCTGTGGTGGAGCAGGTGGACGGCGGTGTGTCTGTGTCCGCCACCGACCCGGCGACCCAGGAGACTCTGCAGATGTCGGTGTACGACGGCGCCTGTTATGTGGTGGCCAACGACCGCTATCTCTATCTGGACCAGGGTGTGGTGAACCTGAACGGGGATCTGGCGATTCCCGTGGATACCCTGGCTGAGATTCTGAACCTGAAGCTGGTTCGGGACGATGCCACCGGGTACATCCGCCTGTACACCCAGGAGGGCCAGGGCTATATCACCCCTGGCAGTGCCTATTACAACAGCAATGATCTCTATTGGCTCTCCCACATCATCTATTCGGAGAGCGGCAATCAACCTATGGCGGGGAAGATTGCAGTGGGCAACGTGGTGATGAACCGCGTGGCCAGCTACAAGTTCCCCAACACGGTGGAGGGCGTGATTTTCCAGAAGAATCAGTTTAGCCCTGCCTCCAGCGGCTCCATCCACCGCGACCCCAACTGGGAGAGCGTGGTGGCTGCCAAGCTGGTGCTGGACGGAGCGGTGGTGCTGGATAACGCGCTGTTCTTCAACCGGGCAGGCCTGGACTGCTATGCCTCCCGGAACCGTGCCTATGTGGCCACCATTGGCGGCCACTCCTTCTATGCCTAACGAGTGTCCTGTGCCCCCCAATTTGGGGGGCACAAAATTTTTTTCAAAAAATCGAAAAAAGGGGGTTGACATTTTTCATATACGTGCTATACTAAGCAAGGCTCAAGCGAGCGGCGCAAAACAAAACGCAAGACAAACGAACAAACATAGCGGATTAGTGTAATGGTAGCACACCAGACTCTGACTCTGTTCGTGAGGGTTCGAATCCTTCATCCGCTGCCAAACGGACATGACCAAGGTCATGTCCGTTTTTCTTTTTCTCAGGAAAACCCACCTCTTGCCTGGACCGGGGCAAAGTGATATAATAATTTGCTAATGTGGGTATCCCCGGGATAAACGAGGCCTGGGAGTCATACCTATGAAGAGAAGAGTGAATGCTTTGTAGGGACCGAATGTTCCATGGAGTGATTCCACCGATAAAGGAGAATGGTCATGAAGATTGTGGTATTGGCGGGCGGACTGAGCCCGGAGCGGAATGTCTCGCTGTCCAGCGGCTGCAAGGTGTGTACCGCCCTGCGCCAGCGGGGGCACCAGGTGGCCTTTGTGGATATGTTCCTGGGCACCCACGCCCCGGTGGAGACCCTGTTTGACGCACCTCTGGATGAGGAGCTGACCCGGGTGGGCCGGGTGGCCCCCGACCTGGAGCAGGTAAAGGCCTCTCGCACCGACGGGGGCGCCAGCCAGTTTGGCCCCGGAGTGCTGGAGCTGTGCGCTCAGGCGGACGTGGTATTCCTGGCCCTCCACGGGGCCTGTGGCGAGGACGGCCGGGTGCAGGCCGCTCTGGACCTCATGGGCATCCCCTACACCGGGTCCAACTACCTGGGCTCTGCCATCGCCATGGATAAGGACCTGACCAAGCGCATCGTGGCCCCTCTGGGGGTGCAGACCCCCAGCTGGGAGCTGGTGGACTATACCGCAGCGGACATCCCCGGCCTGGTGGAGCGTCTGGAAGTGCCCTGCGTGGTCAAGCCCGTGGACTACGGCTCTTCCATCGGCGTGTCCATCCCCCGCACCAAGGAGGAGCTGCAGGCTGCTCTGGAAGAGGGGCTGGAGCTGGGCGGCCGCTGTGTGGTGGAGCAGTATGTGTCCGGCCGGGAAATCCAGGTGGGCATTCTGGAAGGAAAGGCCCTTCCCTCCATTGAGATCATCCCCAAAGAGGGATTCTATGACTATGAGAACAAGTACCAGCCCGGGGCGGCGGACGAGATCTGTCCCGCCCAGATTCCCCAGCAGTGGGAGCAGCGGCTGGCCGAGGCCGCTTTGAAGGTGTTCCACGGGGTGGGCTTGGCGGTGTACTCCCGGGCGGACTTCATTGTCACCGAGGATGGCACCCCCTGGTTCTTGGAGATCAACACCCTGCCCGGCATGACTCCCACCAGCCTGCTGCCCCAGGAGGCGGCTGTGGTGGGCATCGACTACGGCACCTTGTGCGAGCGCATCATTGAGGCATCCTTGCAGGCCCGCAAGGCGGGACACTGAGGACCAGTAAAGGAGAAGAAGAGATGGAAGCTTTGACATTGGCGCAGCTACTCCAGGCAGTGGGCGGCACCCTCATCGGAGGGGAGGCCGACCTGAATCAGACGGTCACCGAGGTGTGTACCGACAGCCGCAGTGTCCCCCAGGGCTGCCTGTTCCTTCCTCTGGAGGGGGAGCGGTTTGACGGCCACTCCTTCATCAACAGCGCCCTGGAGCAGGGGGCGGTGGGATGCATCACCGCTCGGGAGCGGGAGAGCTACCTGCCGGGGAAGTTCTACATCAAGGTGCGTTCCACCCAGCGGGCCCTGCGGGACCTGGCCCGGTACTATAAGGAGATGTTCCACATCCCCTTTGTGGCGGTGACCGGTTCGGTGGGCAAGACCACCACCAAGGACATGGTGGCGGCGGTGCTGGGGGCCAAGTACAAGGTGCTGAAAACCGAGGGCAACTTCAACAATGACATCGGCCTGCCCCTCACCCTGCTGCGCCTGGACCACACCCACCAGATCTGTGTGTTGGAGATGGGCATGGACCACGCCGGGGAGATCGACTACCTCAGTGAGCTGGTGGAGCCAGATGTGGCCCTCATCACCAATGTGGGGGACTCCCACATTGAGAACCTGGGCAGCCGGGAGGCCATCTTTGCCGCCAAGTGTGAAATCTTCAACCATCTCAAGGCGGATGGCACCGCCATTCTCAACGGGGACGACCCCATGCTCTCCACCCTCAAGGGCAAGCTGCCCCAGACCACCTACATGGTGGGCAGCGGGGAGGGGCTGGACTACACCGCCTTTGACATTGACAGCGACGGAGCCAGCCACATCTCCTGCCAGGTGAAGACCCCCCACAGCAAGTTCCAGGCGGATATCCCCGCCCTGGGCACCCATATGATCTATCCCACCCTCATGGCCACCGCGGTGGGCGAGCTGTTCGGCATGGAGGCCGACGAGATCACCCGGGGCATCCGGGCCTTCCTTCCCACCAAGATGCGGATGAATGTGGTCAACTGCCCTGGGGACGTGGTGATTTTGAACGACGCCTACAACGCCAATCCCCAGTCCATGCGGGCAGCTGCCGCCGTGCTGGGCGACGCCAAGGACCGTCGCCGTGTGGCCGTGGTGGGAGACATGAAGGAGCTGGGCGCCAATAGCGCCATGTTCCACCAGGCGGTGGGCGGCTACTTCGCCCAGGCCGGAGTGGAGCGGCTCATCGCCATTGGCGATCTGGCCAAGCACATGGCCCAGGGAGCCGTCCAGGCGGGCATGAGCCAGGAGCAGGTCTCCTATTTCCATGACCTGGAGGAGGCCAAGGAGGCACTGAGCCGGGAAATCCGGGCGGGGGTGACCATCCTGGTCAAGGCCTCCCGGTCCATGGCTTTTGAGAAGATTGTAGACTATCTGACGGCCCAGACCCAGAAGTAACGACTGGGTTAGAGGCCGGTGGACGAGGAGAACGGAATGATTGATATACAGTTGACCGGCCTGGTCAAAGAATTTGAAGTGGGCAGAAAAATCCTGGACGGGTTTTCCCTCCAGGTGGATACCGGGGAGCGGGTGGGCCTGCTGGGCCGCAACGGCGCCGGCAAGACCACCATCTTCCGCATTATCACCGGCGAGGTGGAGGCGGACGAGGGCACTGTTACCATCGCCCCCGGTAAGCGGGTGGGCCTCATCTCCCAGATTCCCGTCTACCCCGAGGGGTACACCGTGGAGGACGTGCTGGACACCGCCTTTGAACGCCTGCACAACATCGAGCGGGAGCTGGCCGAGCTGGGGATGAAGATGGGGGACCATCCCACCCAGAGCGTCATGGAGCGCTACGACAAGCTCACCGCCGCCTTTGAGGCAGGGGGAGGGTACCACACCAAGACTCAGCTCAACAAGGTGTGCAACGGCCTGGCCATTGACCAGGATATGCGAGGACGGCTCTTTTCCGCCCTGTCCGGCGGCGAGAAGACCCGCATCAACCTGGCCCGTCTCATCTTGGAGGATACGGATATCCTCCTGCTGGACGAGCCCACCAACCACTTGGACCTCAACGCCACCGAATGGCTGGAGGAGTATCTGGAGCACTTCCCCGGCACCGTCCTGGCCATCTCCCACGACCGATGGTTCCTGGACAAGGTGGTGCGCCGGGTGGTGGAGCTTCAGGACGGCAAAGCGGAGTTGTACTCCGGCAACTACACCTTCTACGTGGAGGAGAAGGAGCGGCGGTACCAGGAGCGGCTGCGCCAGTATGAGAAGGAGCAGGCCAAGATCGCCCAGTTGGAGCAGGCCGCACAGCAGATGCGCCTGTGGGCCTTCCAGGGCAACGATAAGCAGTACAAGCGGGCCATCAACATGGAGCGGCGCATTGAGCGCATGAACACCACCGCCAAGCCCACCCGGGAGAAGAAGATGACCACCCGGTTTGGGGAGCGGGAGTTCCACGGAGACGAGGCCATGGTGGTCACCGGGCTGTCCAAGCGCTTCGGGGACCGCACCCTCTTCTCGGATTTGAATCTGGAGGTGGCGGGGGGCGAGCGCATCGCCCTGTTGGGAGACAACGGCACTGGAAAGTCCACCTTCCTGAAAATCCTCATGGAGGAGGAGGCCCCGGACCAGGGCAGCATCTACCTGGGCCCCTCCATCCGGGTGGGGTACCTGCCCCAGATCATCCACTTCGATCACCCGGAGCGCAACTTAGTGGACACCATGCTCTATGCCCAGAACTGCACCACCCAGGAGGCCCGGGACCGTCTGGCCTCCTTCCGATTCCGGGGGGACGACGTGTTTAAGTCCGTGTCCACCCTGTCCGGCGGTGAGCAGTCCCGGCTGCGGCTGTGCATGCTCATGGACAGCAAAATCAACCTCCTGGTGCTGGACGAGCCCACCAACCACCTGGACATTGACTCCCGGGAGTGGATGGAGGAGGCGGTGGCGGAGTACGGGGGCAACCTGCTCTTTGTCTCCCACGACCGCTATTTTATCGAGAAGTTTGCCACCCGTGTGTGGATGCTGGAAGACGGCAAGATCCAGGACTTCCGGGGCACCTACGGGGAGTTCCGGGCCTGGCGGGAGCGGCAGGCCCAGCTGAAAAACGCCGCCAAGGCCCAGGTGCAGCCGGAAAAGCCCAAGGCGGAGGAGAGGCCCCGCCGTTCCGGCGGCACCAAGGAGCTGGAAAAGCAGGTGCGGAGTGCCGAGCGGGCGGTGGAAAAGGCGGAAATCCGCCTGGACGAGCTCACGAGCGAGCTGGAGGCCGCCGCCAGCGACTACCTCAAGGCCCAGGAGCTCTACGAGGAGCGCAGCCGCCTGGAGGACGAACTGGCCCACCTGTATACCCAGTGGGAGACTCTGGCTGCCCAGCTGGAAGAGGCCAAGGGGTGAGAACATGACGGACAAACTCAGAGGCATTGAGCAGCGGTACGGGGAGATTGAGGCCCGTCTGGCTGCCAACGAGACCTATGAAGACCCGGACCTGGTGTCCCGGCTCAACAAGGAGCAGCGGGAGCTGGAGCCCCTGGTCACCGCCTACCGCAGCTGGTGCAAGGCAGGGGAGGACCTGGCGGGAGCGGAGGAACTGCTCTCCGATCCGGACTTGAAGGACCTGGCCCAGGAGGAAATGGCCCAAGCCAAGGAAGAACTGGAGCGCCTGGAGCAGCTCATCCGGGAGCTGCTGCTGCCCCGGGACCCCAACGACGACAAAAATGTCATTGTGGAGATTCGGGCCGGGGTGGGCGGGGAAGAGTCCGCCCTCTTTGCCCACTCCCTCACCCGCATGTACACCATGTACGCGGAGAAGCGGGGGTGGAAGGTGGAGGTCAACAGCGTCAGCGAGACCGAATTGGGAGGCGTCAAGGACATCTCTCTGACCATCTCCGGGGACGGGGCCTACTCCCGTCTGAAATTTGAGAGTGGCGTGCACCGGGTGCAGCGGGTGCCGGAGACGGAATCCGGGGGCCGGGTGCACACCTCCACCGCCACCGTGGCGGTGCTGCCGGAAATGGAGCAGGTGGACGTGCAGCTTAATCCCGCCGATGTGGAAATGCAGGTCTACCGGGCCTCCGGTGCCGGAGGTCAGCACGTGAACAAGACCTCTTCGGCGGTGCGCCTCATCCACAAGCCCACGGGCACGGTGGTGGAGTGCCAGCAGGAGCGCAGCCAGTTCCAGAACCGGGAGAAGGCCATGCGCATTTTGGCCTCCATGCTCTACGACCAGGAGCAGCAGCGCATTTCGGAGGAATACGGAGACCAGCGGCGCAGCCAGGTGGGCTCGGGCATGCGCAACGAGCGCATCCGCACCTACAACTTCCCCCAGGGGCGGCTCACCGAGCACCGCATCGGGCTGACCATATACAAATTGGACGCTGTCATGGACGGAGATCTGGACGAGATCATCGACGGGCTCATCACCGCCGACCGGGCCCAGCGGCTGAAACAAGGAGAGGGCTAGACAAATGTATACCCATGTGATTTTTGACTTAGATGGAACCCTCCTCAACACCATTGACGACCTGGCCAACGCCGGAAACTGGGTGTGCATCCAGCGGGGCTGGCCCACCCACACCGTGGAGGCCTACAAGACCAAGGTGGGCAACGGCATCCCCAAGCTGGTGGAGCGGTTTGCCCCCCAAGGCACATCCCAGCAGGAGCTGGAGGAGGCTCTGGCCCAGTTTATGGAGTACTACGGGGCCCACAAAGAGGACTTCACCGCCCCCTACTGGGGGATGGCCCAGGTGCTGGACGCTTTGAAGCAGGCGGGGGTGGGCATCGGCGTGCTCACCAACAAGGCCCACTCTCTGGCTGGGGCGGTGATGGAGCGGTACTACCCCGGGGTGTTCACCCACATCCAAGGAGCCCTGCCCGACCAGCCCACCAAGCCCGACCCCACCTTGCTCTATGCCCTCATGGAGCAGATGGGAGCCAAGCCAGACACCACCCTCTTTGTGGGGGACAGCAACGTGGACATCCGTACCGGGAAAAACGGCTCGCTGGACACCTGTGGGGTGCTGTGGGGCTTCCGCAGCCGTGCCGAGCTGGAGCAGGAGGGGGCCCACCACTTGGTGGAGCGGCCCGGACAGCTGCTCTCCCTGGTGCTGGGCCGTCCTGAGACCCAGACCCTGGCCCCCCACGAGGTGGCCAAGGCTGCCCAGCTGTTGGCAGCGGGGGAGCTGGTGGCGGTGCCCACCGAGACGGTGTACGGACTGGCCTCGGACGCCTACATCGAGGAGTCGGTGCGGGCCAACTATGAGGCCAAGGGCCGCCCGGAGGAGAAGCCCCTGAACGTGCTGGTGGACGGCATGGACATGGTGGAAGGGGTGTGCCGGGACATTCCCACTGAGGCCTATATCTTGGCCAAAGCTTTCTGGCCAGGTCCTCTGACCATGATTTTGTGGGGCAAGGGCACCCTGCCCTCCATCGTTCCCGCCGGAGGTGCAACCCAGGGGGTGCGCTGCCCCGACCACCCGGACACCCTGGGGGTTATCCGGGCGCTGGGCCATCCGCTGGCCTGTCCTTCCGCCAACATCTCCGGACACCCCAGCCCCAAGAACGCCCAGCAGGTGCTGGAACAGCTAGACGGCCGCATTGGGGCTGTGCTGGACGGCGGCCCCTGCTCGGTGGGGGTGGAGTCCACCATTGTGAACCTGACTGTAAAACCCTTCCGCATCCTCCGCCAGGGCGGCCTGAGCCGCGAGGCCATTGAGCAGGCCCTGGGATGTGAGGTGGAGGGATGAGCTTCACCATCATTGGCCTCACCGGGCCCACAGGGGCGGGCAAGACCACCGTGCTCCACGTGCTGGAGGGCATGGGGGCGGCTGTGTTGGACGCCGACGCCATCTACCATGACCTCACCGTGTCCAGTCAGCCCATGCGCCAGGCGCTGCAAGAGCGGTTCGGCCCGGACATCTACGATGACCAGGGGGTGCTGCTTCGAAAGCAGTTGGGGGCCAGGGTGTTTGGGGACTCCCAGGCCCTGGAGGATTTGAACGCCATCACCCACCGCTATATCCAGCTGGAAATCCAGCGCCGTTTGGACCAGGCCCAGGCGGAGGGAAAGCAGGTGGCGGTGGTGGATGCCATAGCCCTCATTGAGAGCGGAGTGGCGGACATCTGCCACATCACCGTGGCGGTGGTGGCCAAGGCGGAGACCCGCATCGGGCGCATCATGGCCCGGGACGGCATCGATGAGGTCTATGCCCGCAAGCGGGTGGAGGCTCAGAAGCCAGCGGAGTTTTTCGAAACCCACTGTCAGTACGCCTTACACAACGACGGAGACGACCCGGGGCAGCTGGAACAGCAGGCCACGGCGTTGTTTGCCCATATATTGCACAGATAAACATATAGGAGGTTATACCCATGGAAGAGAACAACAAGGGAAAGCTGCTCCGGGAGCAGCTGCTCAACCAGAAGAAGAACGGCTGGGACAAGGTGGACGAGGCCACCGAGCACGCCATTTTTGATTACTGCGAGGGCTACAAGGTCTACCTGGACAAGGGCAAGACCGAGCGCACCTGTGTGGACTACACCGTGGAGCTCATTGAGGCTGCCGGTTTTGTGCCCCTGGAGCGGGGCATGGAGCTGGTTCCCGGCATGAAGGTCTACCGGGTCAACCGGGGCCGCGGCATCAACCTGGCTGTCATCGGCTCTGCCCCCCTGGACCAGGGCGTGTCCATCGTGGCTGCCCACATCGACGCCCCTCGTCTGGACCTGAAGCCCACCCCCCTCTATGAGGACAGCGAGATCGCCTTTCTCAAGACCCACTACTATGGCGGCATCCGCAAGTACCAGTGGGTGACCATCCCCCTGGAGCTGCGGGGCGTTGTGGTGCTCAAGGACGGCTCTGTGGTGAATGTGTCCGTGGGCGGCAACCCCGGCGATCCTCAGTTCACCATCAACGATCTGCTGCCCCACCTGGGTGCGGACCAGTCCAAGAAGCCCCTGGGCGAGGCCATTCCCGCCGAGAGCCTGAACCTGGTGGTGGGCAGCCGCCCCCTGAAGGACGACGAGGGCGACGGCCGGGTGAAGCTGGCGGTGATGCAGATTCTCAACGAGAAGTACGGCATCACCGAGGCTGACTTCATCTCCGCCGAGATCGAGGCGGTCCCCGCCTTCAACGCCACCGACATCGGCTTTGACCGCACCCTGCTGGGCGCTTACGGCCACGACGACCGGGTGTGCGCCTACGCTGGCCTGAAGGCCATGCTGGACCTGGAGGGAACTCCCTGCCGTACCGCCGTGTGCGTGCTGGCTGACAAGGAGGAGATCGGCTCCGAGGGCGTGTCCGGCATGCAGTCCGCCTTCTTCGATACCTTCATGGAGGACCTGTGCGACAGCCAGAACGTGCCTCTGCGGGCCTGCTATGAGAAGTCCTTCTGCCTGTCCTCCGACGTCACCGCCGCCTTCGACCCCAACTTTGCTGAGGTCTATGAGCGCAACAACTCCGCCTTCGTCAACTACGGCGTGGGTCTGAGCAAGTACACCGGAGCCCGTGGTAAGGGCGGCTGCTCCGACGCTGGCGCTGAAGCTGTGGGCTATATCCGCCGCCTGCTGGATGACCGTGGGGTGCTGTGGCAGATGGCCGAGCTGGGCAAGACCGACCAGGGCGGCGGCGGCACCGTGGCCTGCTATATGGCCAACCGCAACATCGACACCCTGGACGCCGGCGTGCCCGTGCTGTCCATGCACTCTCCCTTTGAGACCGTGTCCAAGCTGGACTGCTACATGACCTACGCAGCCTGCCGGGCTCTGTACGAGGGCTAAGAGTTCCGTTCAAAAGGCAAAGCCTTTTAAACGGAGAAGTTGCAGCCTGCTGCGCGCAAGATTTTGCCCACCAGGGGCGGGCAAAACTCACACTTGCAGGCTGAGAGGTGTTTTTCCCGATGCGCATGTCCCCGGGAAAAACGGATTCTGATGTTTCGCACCTGCGGGTGCGAACGCTGCGAGGCTTTTTGGCCGTGTGTTGGATAAAGCACCCCATTCCTGGAAATACTATCCGGGAAGGGGGTGCTTTTGCATGAAAAAAGAGGATAACAGCGGGGGAACACAGCCTGCGGAGGAACAGCAGCAACAGCTCACCGAGCTGGGGGCCTCCACGGTGAAGACCGGGTGCGGGACCATTCAGACCCTCACCATCATCGGCCAGATCGAGGGGCACCAGGAGGCCCCGGAGGGGGCCAAGACCACCAAGTATGAGCACGTGCTGCCCCTGCTCACAGCGGTGGAGGAGAGCGATGAGGTGGACGGGCTGCTCATCCTGCTCAACACCATGGGGGGCGACATCGAGGCGGGGCTGGCCATTGCGGAGATGATCGCCGGGATGTCTAAGCCCACGGTGTCCCTGGTGCTGGGGGGCGGCCACTCCATCGGGGTGCCTTTGGCGGTGTCCGCCAAGGAGTCCTTCATTGTGCCCTCCGGGGCCATGACCATCCACCCGGTGCGGCTCAACGGGATGGTCATCGGGGTCAGCCAGACCTTCCACTACTTCCAGCGGGTGCAGGAGCGGATTTTGGACTTTGTCACCCACAACAGCTCCATCACCCGGGAGCGACTGGAGAAGCTGATGCTCAACACCCAGGAGATGGCCGCCGACATGGGCAGCATCGTCTACGGCCAGCAGGCAGTGGAGCTGGGGCTCATTGACCACCTGGGTGGCCTGTCCGATGCCATGGCCTGCCTGCGCAAGCGCATGAAGAAATATCGTAAGAAGTGAAAATCCCGCTCTGGTTATCCAGAGCGGGATTTTCATTTAGCGCAGGGGAAGACGGCGAACGGGGCCGCCCTGCTTTTTCTTTTGGTAGAGAGAGGGGCCGTAGAGGAAGATTACTGCCAGCACGGCGGATATGCTGGCCTGAATGATAAAGGCCATGTCCACGGTCAAATCGGCAGTGGAGGCATCGGGACTGTCGGGATTGTATTTGATGGTCAGGGAGTCCCCGGCCTTGAGATCGTCGCTGGAGCGCTGAGCGGTGCCGGTGTAGGTGGTGTCTCCTGCCTCATATTGGTACTCCACCTCATACACCGTGGTACCATTCACCTGGGAGTCAGTGACCTCCACCACCTGGGCAGTGGCAACGGTCCACTCGGTCTGGTCCCACTGGGTCTGGAAGTTGGAATAGCCGGAGATGAAGATGCCAACGGCGCTGACGGCAAATACGAAGCCCATAAACAGGATGAAGTTGAAGAGAAAGCCCGAAGACTTCGCCTGCGGCTGGTTGTGTGTTTTCTTTTGTTTCATGTTGATTCACCCCAAAAAGTATCAGGGACAGGGGAGACGCACCGTCCCATGTCCTTTCCTGTAATGATACCCGACCTGGGGGCCTGTGTCAATGAAATCCGAAGTTGTATGTATGTGGATGAAACATCCACCGCAAAATGACAGAGAACGAAAAGAAAACCTTGCGTTTATTGTAAAATGTGCTAAACTAAAACAGACAAGTGGAAGCGAAATTTGACAAGGGAGGAAAGGAAATGAAGGTAATGAAGAAAAAACAGGTGCTCAGCCTGGCGCTGTCCGCCCTCTTCCTGGCCAGCAGTCTGCCCCTGCAGGCCATTGCGGCAGACACAGGTGGAGATACCAAGGCGGCGGCCCGTGCCGTAGAGGGTACCGCCATGATTACCCCGGACAGTCCGGTGTTCGTGTCCTCGGGGGCGTCCACCGCCCACTATGCCGTGGATGGCATCACCCAGGAGACCTATCAGTGGGCCTCGGACGACATGAAGACCAGCGGAGCGTCTCCCACGGACGCTCAGACCCCCCAATGGCTCACTGTAGACCTGGGGGAGAGCGTGACCCAGCCCGTGGAGGTGGCGGGGGTTCAGCTGTGGTACAACATGAAGGTGTGGCCCATGGTGTACGAGATTCAGACCTCTTCGGACAACGGGACAGAGGACGCCTGGACCACCCTGGTGCGGGTGGAGCGCTCCCCCTTTGACGGAGCGGTGAAAAACGGCAGCGGCCAGAACATCGCCGACGAGACGGGGAACACCACCCCCGCCTCCGCGGCCAACACCGACACCATCACCTCGGACACCACCCCCGCCCTGGCAGAGGGGGCCTCAGTGGAGCGGTATGTGCGCTTCTATGTGGAAAAGGTGAACACCGCCGCTCCCGGCAACAACGTGTGCCTGCGGGAGATTCAGGTGTATGCCAAAGAGGCGGAAGAACCCACCGAGGAGCCCTGGAACCTGGCCCTCAACCGCCCGGTGACGGCCAGCGGGGCCGTGGAGGGGACCTCCGCATCCAATGCGGTGGACGGCTCCAAGACCACCCAGTGGAACTCCCCGGACCTGAAGGACTTCAAGGTCACCGACAACTCCAAGGACCAGGAGCTCCAGACCCCTCAGTGGCTCCAGATGGACCTGGGAGCCACCGGCTCGAAGCTTCAGACCGTGAAGATCACCTATGCCAGCAACAAGGTGTGGGCCATGGAATATGAGCTCCAGACCACCGACACCCCGGAGGATGCCGATTCCTGGCAGCGGGTGGCCTATGTCAGCCGAGCTTCGGCTAATTCCACTCTGGTCAACGGAGAGGGGCAGAACATCGCAGACCCTGCCAGCTATACCGACACCATCACCACCACGTCCCAGCCCGCTCTGGGTCAGACCCAGCTGGGCCGGTATGTGCGGCTGTACATCCACAAGACCAACGCCCAGGCCCCCGGCGGCAACAATGTGAACATTGCCGAGGTTGCGCTCATGGGCACCAATCCCGACGTTCACCCCCCTGTGGACGTGGATGGAGAACTGAATAAAGTCACTGTGTCCAATCCCAGCCTGGGAGATACCCAGATCACTTTGCCCACCATCTCCGGGGCGGACCTGGTGGTGCGGGGCAGCGAACTGGAGAACGTGGTGGCCAATGACGGCACCCTCAGCTCGTGGAACATTGGCGCTCGGGACGTGACGCTGCTGCTGCGCCTTACCGACCGGGGAGACGAGACCAGCTATGCCCAGAAGAATGTCACCGTCACCGTGCCCGACCACTCCTCCAACTATCCCGCTGAGTGGTTCCCCACGGTGACCGACCCCAACCCCAAGCCAGAGGTCATTCCCACCGTCCAGGAGTGGTACGGCTATGAGGGCAGCTTTACCCTCACCGCCGACTCCAAGGTCATCCTCAACGACAAGGCCAATGTGGGCCTGGACAAGGTGGCCCAGAACCTGGTGACCGATGTGGAGGAGATCTCCGGCCTCACCCTGACGGTGGAGACGGGCACCGCCCCCACCGGGCCCCACGACATCTATTTGGAGTCCCTCACCGACCCCGCCGCCTATGACCTGGGGGAGGAGGGCTACCTGATGGTGACCAATGAGCAGGGGCTGCACATTTATGCCCCCACCTATACTGGTTGCCTGTATGGCACCATTACCGCCGAGCAGATTCTGTGGCAGACCCAGGACCATGTGTCCATTCCCCAGGGCATCATGCGGGACTATCCCGCCTATGAGGTGCGGGGCATCATGCTGGACGTGGCCCGTACCCCCTACCGCTATGAGCTGCTCCAGGACTACGCCAAGATCATGCTGTGGTACAAGATGAACGAGTTCCACCTGCATGTCAATGACAACGACAACGCCAACATCAGCTCCTCCTCCTTTGAGACCCACTCCGGCTTCCACCGCCTGGAGAGCGAGGAGTTCCCCAGCCTTACCTCGGAGACCAAGCATGCAGGCATTCCTGCCGATCTCATCAACTCCGACTACTACAACAACAACGAGGACTATCAGGGCAACCCCACCTACACCAAGGACCAGTGGCGGGCGCTGACCCAGATGTGCGAGGACATGGGCATGTATGTGCTCACCGAGCTGGACATGCCCGGTCACTCCCTGCTGTACAATAAGTACGCCGCTGAGAACCCGGACAACATTGAGTGGCTGGCCGGGGGCACCATGCTGGCCCCCAGCACCACCAGCCTGGGCCAGCAGCTGGAGCTGCTGGACTTGACCGGCCCCAACAGCCAGCGGGCCCTGCGCTTTGCCTCCACCCTGTGGGACGAGTACACCCGTGGGGAGGACCCGGTGGTGAACGCGGACGTGGTGCACATCGGCGCCGATGAGTACTGGGTGCACAACCAGGCCACCAACGATGCCTTTGCCAAGTTTGCCGACACCATGCGCCAGACCATCCAGAACAACCTGGGTGAGGACACCAAAATCCGCATGTGGGGCGCCAGCACCGGCAGCTTTGCCACCGCTCAGACCGCCCTGGGCAAGACCGCCCAGGAGCTGGCGGAGGACTACCAGCTGGACATCTGGAGCACCGCCTATGACCAGGCCGCCCAGCGTGTGGCCGAAGGGTATCAGGTCATCAACTGCCGGGACGCCTTCCTGTACGCCAACCCCGGCCGTACCAACCGAGACGTGCCCAACGCCGAGTACCTGTTCTACGACTGGAACCCCACCATGTTCGGCGGCAACAATCCCCTGGTGGGTGAGCCCAACCTGGTGGGCGCCAAGGGCGTGGTCTGGGGCGACCAGAGCCAGGAGGGCATGACCGAGCAGGACATCCACCAGCGGGTGCTGCGCACCGTGTCCATCCTCAGCGAAAAGACCTGGGGCGGCACCGACGAGGAGGATACCTTCCCTGAGTACGAGCTGCGTTCTGCCCGTCTGGCCGAGGGCCCCGGCACCCAGATTGCCATGGAGGTGGACAGCGCCAGCTCCCTGGTGCTGGACTACAACTTCCAGAATGTCTCCAAGGACGGAGATAAGGTGTATGACGCCAGCGGCAACGGCTATGATGCCACCCTCACCGGCGGCGCTGTGGAGGACGGCTGGCTCACCTTCGACGGCTCCACCCTCTTGGAGACCCCGCTGAAGACCCTGTCCTACCCCTACACCGTCTCCTTTGATTTGAAGCTCTCCGCCCAGGACGGTGAGGCAAACACCGCCGAATCCTCCCTGTTCTCCGGCTATGACGGCCGCATCCAGGTGGCAGGACACAACGGCAACCTCAGTGCCGATGTGAACTACTTCACCCGTGACTTCGGCTACCAGGTGCCCACCGACGGCACCGCGGTGAACATCACCATCGTGGGCACCTTCCAGGCCACCCGACTCTATGTCAACGGCCAGCTGGTGACCTTCCTGTCCCAGAAGCAGGACCAGGACGGCGTGACCCCCAATGCGGTGTCCACCCTCTACTCCTCGGTGCTGCTGCCCCTGGAGAAGATCGGTCAGGACTTCCACGGCCAGATGGCCAACCTGAAGGTGTACAACAAGGCCCTGTCTGCCCAGGAGGTGGCAGGGACCGATGACGGCCTGGTGAACGTGGCCCAGGACGCCTACGCCGGCGGCGACTCCTACCAGAGCAGCGACGCCTCCGGCCAGGACAACGGAGTGCAGCGCACCCGCATCGCCATGAAGGCGGTGGACGGCGAGACCTTCACCAGCGACAACGATGCCTCTTCGGAGATCTACTCCTACTGGCAGGGCGACCACGGGGACAGCTCCCTCACCGTGGACCTGGGCCAGGTGCGCACCATCTCCCAGGTGGACCTCCAGTGGAGAGCCGACGGCGTGGGCCGTGACATCAAGCTCATGACCTCTCTGGACGGGGAGACCTGGACCGAGGCCAAGGTGGTCTCCGGCAACACCGCCGCCCGCCAGACCGTGAAGCTGGACCAGGCGGTGGAGGCCCGCTTTGTGAAGATGCAGGGCAACCAGTCCAGCGGTGTGTACAAGCTCCAGGAGATGCTGGTCTACGAGCAGGTGGACAAGACAGAGCTCCAGGCGCTGTTGGCCCAGGCCGAGGAAATCGTGGCCGAAAAGGGCCTGACCTTTACATCCCAGGGCACCCAGGAGGAGCAGGCGCTGTTTGAGGCCGTGGTGCTGGCCCGTGCCCTCCAAGGCAGCCCCTTGGCTACTCGCAGCGAGGTGGAGAACAGCGCCGCAGCCCTCACCGAGGCCATGGAGAATCTGCCTGTGGAGCCTACACCTACTCCCACTCCCGAGCCTACGCCGGAGCCCACCCCCGAGCCCAGCCAGGTGGACAAGACCCTGCTGCAAAAGACCTATGACTATGCCATGACGCTCTCCACCGAGGGTGTCACCGACACTGCCAAGGCTGCCTTTGAGAAGGCGCTGGCCAATGCCAAGGCGGTTCTGGCGTATGAAAACGCCTCTCAGGAGGATGTCAACGCCGCTTGGGACGCCCTGCTGGAGGGGATCTGGGGCCTGGGCCTCACCCAGGGGGATAAGTCCACGCTGGAGCAGCTGATTGCCAAGGCGGAGGACATGACTGCCAACGCTGACAAATATGTGGCCGACCACTGGCAGGAGTTGGTGGACGCCCTGGCGGCTGCCAAGGACGTGATGGCCGACGGCGACGCCATGGAGGAGGACGTGCAGCCCGCCGCTCAGGTGTTGCTCAATGCCATCCTGGCCCAGCGTTTCAAGGCGGACAAGTCCATCCTGGAAGACCTCATCGGCAAGGCTGAGAGCTTGGACCTGTCCGGCTACACCGCCGAGAGCGTGGCCACCTTCCGCACCGCTCTGGCCAACGCTCAGACCGTGATGGCGGACAACAGCCTCACCGAGGACGACCAGAAGACGGTGGACGCCGCTGTGGCTCAGTTGGACACCGCCATCCGTGGTCTGACCACCGAGAGCGGTGAGACCCCCAACGCCACCGACAAGCCCGAAACCACGGACAAGCCGGATGCCACCCAGAAGCCGGAGAGTGTGCCTCAGACCGGAGATGGGAACTGGGTGATGGTGCCCGTTCTGACCCTCTTGGTCTGTGCTGCTTGCCTGGCTGTGGTTGCGGCGGCCCGCAAGCGAGTCCGCTGATCTCTTTGCACCAAATACCCCGGACCGGGTTCTCCCGGTCCGGGGTATTTCGCGTGTCGAACCAGTTCGACACGCTTCTCAAAAATGCCAGCATTTTTGAGAGGAGATGCAGCCCGCTGCATGCAGAATCGGGTCAAAGGGCGATCCGATTCCACACTGGCGGGCTGAGAAGTGTTTTTCCCGATGCGCATGTCCCCGGGAAAAACAGATTTTGATTTATTTTCCCGCCCTTAGGCGGGAAAATTCTGCCGAGGGCTTTTTGACGATGCAATATCATCTGGCTTTTTTGCATTGATATGAAGTATTTTGACGAGATTTTCGATGGAAGGGAGAAAAACGCTGGAATTTGACTATGGGATGTGGTAATATACTATGATGCACCGGATTTCAGTCCTGGGCAATCAAGAAAAATGAGGTGATAATCTTGTCCTTGCTCATGTCAATGTTTATGGGCTTTGTCCAGGGCGTGGCGGAATTTCTGCCCATCTCCAGTTCCGGGCATTTGACCCTGTTGCAGCACTTCTTTGGGATGAAAGAGGTGGATAACCTCTTTAACATCCTGCTGCATTTTGCCACGCTTCTCGCTGTGTGCGTGGTATACTGGAAGGACATTGTGGAGATGGTGGTGGAGTTCTTCCGCGGCTTCGCCTCTCTGTTCTCCGGCCACGGCAGCCGGGAGTCCCGGCCCCCCACGGCCCGCCGCCTGGTGCTGATGGTCATCGTGGGCACTCTGCCTCTGTTTGTGGTCCTGCCCTTGGAGGGGGTGGTGGAGCAGCTGGGTAACTATCCCGCGGCTGTGTCTGTGATGCTCATTCTCACCGGCTTTATTCTGTTTTTCTCCGACCGCATGGGCGGCGGACGTAAGAACGCCCGCACCGCCACCGTGAAGGATGCTCTGTTGGTGGGCATTGCCCAGGGGGTGGCTACCATCCCCGGCATCTCTCGTTCCGGCAGCACCATTTCCGCCGGTATGCTCCTGGGCTTTGACCGGAAGTTTGCCGTGCGCTATTCTTTCCTGCTGTCCCTGCCTGCGGTGCTGGGGGCTACCTTGCTCAAGGTGGTCAAAGCCGTGGGCGAAGGTGTGGACACCAGTTTGCTGCCCAACTATCTGGCGGGCATGGTGGTGGCCGGCGTGGTGGGGTATTTCTCCATCCAGCTGGTGCGCCTGCTGGCCAGCAAGGGCAAGTTCGGCAATTTTGCATACTACTGCTGGATCGTGGGCGTAGTTTCCCTGGTTGCCAGTTTTATCGTACTCTAATGTGAGGAGGAAGCTATGGCTTCAACGCAAAAGAAAACCACCAAAAGCGGCGGGAAACGGACCCAGAGCAAGTCTGCCGCTCCCAAAAGTACCAAAAAGAAGACGACCTCCACCGCCAAGCCCAGAAAGAAGGCGGCCCCTGCCGCTCCTTCCTACCACCGAGAGATTGGCGGCGTGGTATGCCTGGTGTTGGCCTTCTTTGGCTCTTTTGGCTACTTTGGTGTCAAGGCCGCATTCATCGACCTGTTTTGCGACTTGCTCCGGGGCCTGTGTGGCTACGGCTACTACCTGGCGCCGCCCATTTTGGTGCTGTGCGCCTACATCTTGATCTTTCACCGCCGCCGCCCGGTGCGGCTGCGCCTGACCTGTGCACTGCTGCTGCCGGTGCTGGCCGGGGCTATACTCCACCTCATGCTCAGCGGCAACCGCTTTACATGGGGGATGAATCTCATGGGCCAGCTGTGGATGGCTGGTCTGCGCAGCAACTCCGGCGGTGTGCTGGGTGGCATCCTGGCCATCTCCTTCCGCTACGCCTTCAGTGCGGTGGGAGCTATGGTGGTGCTCCTGGTGGTGACTCTGCTCACCTTGCTCTTCTCCTTCAACCGCACCCCGGTGGAGTTCTACCAGGACATGCGGGGCTGGATGGAGGAGCGGGAAGAGGCCCGGCAAGCCCGGTGGGAAGAGGAGGAAGCGGAAGAGCCTCAGACCTATGAGGAGCCTCAGCCGCCCGCCCCTCGGAGAAGGGAGCGGAAACCCGCCATTGATATTCCCGTAGACGACACCCCCGCCCCTCAGCCTGCCCCCCGAAAGAAGAAGCTGTTCGACCTGTGGGGGAAGGAATCCGAGCCTACGCCGCCCGCCGCAGTTTCGGAGGAGCCCACGGGTGAGGTGGCGGTGGAGGAGGAGCTGCCCGAGATTTTCCCCGCACCCCAGGTGGAGCCAGAGCCTGAGCCGGCTGTGGCTCAGCCCGTCCCCGCACCGGCCCAGCCCCCGGTGGAGAAGGTCACCCGCCAGGAGGCTCAACAGGCCCACGCCCAGGTGGCCCAGGAGATCGAGGCAGGCATGGAACAGAGCAACACCGGGGTGTACCGCTATCCCCCTGTGTCTCTGCTGGCGGAAGGCAGCGGCATGGCCGCCGCTGCCGCTGGAGAGCTCCAGACCAACCAGCAGCGACTCCAAGACGCCCTCATCTCCTTCGGCGTGGATGCCCATATCGTCAACGTCACCAGGGGTCCCTCGGTGACCCGGTACGAGCTGGAGCTGGAGCAGGGCGTGAAGCTGAACAAGATTACCAACCTCTCCGACGACATCGCCCTGGCTCTGGGCGCCTCCGCGGTGCGTGTGGCCCCCATCCCCGATAAGATTTCCACCGTGGGCATTGAGGTGCCCAACCGCCAGGTCAGCCCTGTGGCCATTCGGGACGTCATCAGTGATCGGGCCTTTACCGACAGCCCCTCCAAGGTGTCCTT
Organism: Pseudoflavonifractor sp. An187; assembly: GCF_002160275.1. Taxonomy (NCBI): domain Bacteria; kingdom Bacillati; phylum Bacillota; class Clostridia; order Eubacteriales; family Oscillospiraceae; genus Pseudoflavonifractor; species Pseudoflavonifractor sp. An187. The sequence goes on from NZ_NFKG01000002.1 coordinate 113,519, forward strand.
TGCCGTGGGCAAGGACATCGGGGGCAACTGTGTGGTGGGCAACATCGCCAAGCTGCCCCATATGCTCATTGCCGGTACCACCGGTTCCGGTAAGTCGGTGTGCACCAACTCCCTCATCATCTCTCTGCTGTACAAGGCCACCCCCGACGAGGTGCGCCTCATCATGGTGGACCCCAAGATGGTGGAGTTGGGGGTGTACAACGGCATCCCCCATCTGCTCATCCCCGTGGTCACCGACCCCAAGAAGGCCGCCGGTGCTCTGCAATGGGCGGTGTGCGAGATGATGAAGCGGTACAAGGCTTTCTCTGAGGTGGGAGCCAAGGATCTGGCTTCCTACAACAACCACGCCCGCAAGAGCGGGCGGGACACCATGCCCCAGATCGTGGTGGTCATCGACGAGCTGGCCGACCTGATGCTGGTGGCTGCCAAAGAGGTGGAAGAGTCCATCTGCCGGGTGGCCCAGATGGGCCGTGCCTCGGGCATGCACCTGGTCATTGCCACCCAGCGTCCCTCTGCCGACGTCATCACGGGCCTGATGAAGGCCAACATCCCCAGCCGCATTGCCTTTGCCGTGGCCTCCAGCTTGGAGTCCCGCATCATTCTGGACACCACCGGTGCCGAGAAGCTGGTGGGCAAGGGTGACATGCTCTATGCCCCTCTGGGCCAGGGCAAGCCCCAGCGTGTCCAGGGCTGCTTTATCTCTGAGGAGGAGGTGGCCCAGGTGGTGGACTTCATCAAGCAGAGCGGTACCGCCCAGTACGACGAGTCGGTGATGCATGAAATCGAAAAGCACGCCGAGGAGAAGGAGAAGGGCGCCAAGGGTGTGGGCGGGTCCGATCCCAACCAGGGCGGGGACTATGACGAGCTGCTCCCCGCTGCCATCGACGTGGTGCTGGAGGTGGGACAGGCCTCGGTGTCCATGCTCCAGCGCCGCCTGAAGCTGGGCTACGGCCGAGCCGCCCGCCTGGTGGACCAGATGGAGGAGAAGGGCGTGGTGGGCCCCTTTGAGGGCTCCAAGCCCCGCCAGCTGCTCATCACCAAGGAACAGTGGCAGGAGATGCAGTACCGCCAGAACATGGTGGACGCTGTGCCCGAGCCTTCTGAGCCTGTTCCTGAGGAGTTCCCCTTTGAGGGGGACGCCGTGGAACAGAGCCGGGATTTACCGCCATTTTAAGACGAAAGAGCTGGACAGAACTTGGGTTCTGTCCAGCTCTTCTACTTATTGAAACCAGCTGGTCTCCCGGCTGCCCACCACGTCCAGGGCGGCGGAGAGCATCTGGGCGGCTTCCCCCCGGGTGAGAGTGTCGGAGAGCGTGGCCCCAGGGGCCACCACGTCCAGCGCCTCCAGGTTGGCCACCGACTGGCTGGCCCAGGCGGGAATCTCTTGGCTCACCGAGGTGGTGTGGATGGGGATGTCGGTGGTGCACAGAAGCTCTTCCAGCATCACCGCGGCCTCCAACTGGGTGATGGAGTCCGAGGGGGAGAACACCACTTGGCCGTCCTCATTTTGTTCTCCCAGCCCGGCCCCTTGCATCACAGCGGCGGAGACATATCCTTTGGCCCAGGCGGAGATGTCTCCATCGTCATAAAAGCCGGTGGTGGAAACCCCGTCCAGGGGCTGGGTCTGGGTCACGTCCATGGCCAGCACCAGAAATTCCTCCCGGGTGAGGGACTGATGGGGGTCAAAGTAGGCCACCCCTGCCATTTGACGGCCCACGTAGATGCCCTCCTCAGCCAGGCGCAGGGCGGCATAGTGGTAGGGACTGCCCTCCAGATCGGCATAGGTCACGCCACAGGTGGGCACGGTGATGGAGATCTCCACGGTGGCGGGCTCGGAGACGTTGCCCATGCTGTCAATGGCCACGTAGGAGAACACGTCGGACCCCTTCTTGTTCTCGTAGGGGGTGTACCAGAAGGTGGAGGTGTCCTTCTCATCCAGGGTCACCTGGCCCCGGGCGGGGCTGTCCACCACCTGGTAGGTGATGAGATCTCCCTCGGGGTCCACGGCGGAGAAGGTGCTGGTGATGGCAATGTCCTGATAGGTGGTCAGGGTAAGGTTTTTCGCCACCGGCGGGGTATTCTCCCCGCTGGTGCTGACGGTGGTGACCACGGCGGCGGACACCGGCATGGTCAGGGCCCCCGCCAGCAGCAGGCAGAATAGGGGAAGACGGTATTTCACAAGAGGGTGCCTCCTTGCTCTGAGTTGATACCTCTAGCATGCGCCCAATGGTGAAAAATATACGATCAAGTTCGGTCTTTGAGCCAGCTGGGCAGGGGCCTCATTTTAATGCCCGACACCATGCCCATGGCCACAAAGAGGGTGAGGGTGGAGGAGCCGCCGTAGCTGAAGAAGGGAAGAGTCAGACCAATGACCGGGGCCACATACAGGCACATGCCCACGTTGAGAATGGTCTGAATCATGAGCATGGCGGCGATGCCCATGGCGATGTAGGCGGACATGCGGCTCTTGGCCTGCCGGGACACCCACACACAGCGCAGGATGATGGCAAAGAGGAGCAGCAGCACCACGCAGCACCCCAACAGCCCCAACTCTTCTCCACACACCGAGAAGATGAAGTCGGTGTGGCGGGCAGGCAGGTTCTGAGATAGAGCGGACTGGGTCTGTTTGCCGTGGAGGTAGCCCATGCCGGTGATTTGCCCCGAGCCAATGGCCAGCAGGGAGCGGCTCTGCTGCCATCCGCGGCCCAGGGGGTCCAAGGAGTGGTCAAAGACCACCCGGAAGCGCATGATGCGGTAGTCCGTCCAGAACTTGGTGTGGGGGAGTACGAAATTCCATAGCAGGATTACTCCGGCCACCAGGGGAATGCCCACCCCTAGAAACCACCGCTTCTGGACGCCGCCCACCCAGGCCATGATGACAAAGATGAACAGGTACACCAGCACCATGCCGTAGTCGCCGGAGAGGGCGGCCAGCATCCCGGCAAAGAGCATGGTCAGCCCGGCGTACTTCAACAGGGAGGTGAATCGGCTCACCCCAAAGGAGCGCTGGTGGTTGATGAGCCAGGCCAGCACGCAGATGTAGGCCAGCTTGGCCATCTCACCGGGCTGGAAGCCGGTGGACAGGCCGGGGAGAAAGACCCAGCTGCGGTTTCCGGTGCCGTCGTCCCGTCCGAAGGGGAGCAGCAGCAGGATGATGGCCAGACCCAACACCAGAAATACCTTCCACCACTTTTCCAGCAAAAATTCCAGGTCTACAAAGGTAATGACAATGTAGATCACGATGCCCAGGCAGAGAAAGATGGCCTGCTTGAGGGGGTAGCTGTGGAGGGCAGGGTCGTACCGGGTGGCGCTGTACACCAGGGCAATGCCAAAGAGATTGGCGCACACGCACAGGGTCAGGAGCAGCACGTCCCCTTTTTTAAAGAAATCACGAAGGTTATCCATGAAGACCATGGGAGTTCTCCTCTCATAATATGGGAAAGATCACAATGATAAAGATTAGTATAGCACATATGGCCGGGGTGTGCTATACTGTCTTGAAAGAGTTTACAAGTTGAGGTGAACGGCTATGCAGTATATCACCCACAGCCCGGAGGAGACCAGGGCGTTGGGCCGTACATTGGCACAGGCGCTCCAGGGGGGCGCCGTGGTGGCATTTACCGGGGACCTGGGGGCGGGGAAGACCGCTTTTGTCTCTGGAATGGCAGAGGGATTGGGAATTGAAGAGCGGGTGACCAGCCCCACCTTTACCATCGTCAATGAGTATGAAGGGGGCCGCCTGCCTCTGTTCCACTTTGACATGTACCGCTTGGGCAGCGCCGACGAGCTGTTCCACATCGGCTGGGAGGACTACCTGGCCCGGAATGGTGTGTGTGCCGTGGAGTGGAGCGAGAATGTGGACGAGGCCCTGGACGGGGACACCATTCGGGTGGATATCTCCCGGGGCGAGGACGACAACACCCGCATCATCACCATAGAGGGGGTAGCGCTATGAAAATTTTGGCCTTGGAGACCTCGGCAGTCACCGCCTCGGTGGCTATCACCGAGGACGAGAAGCTGCTGGGGCAGTCCTTCCAGAACAGCGGCCTGACCCACTCGGTGACCCTCATGCCCATGGTGACCCAGCTGCTGGACAACGTGGGGCTCACCCTCCACGACATTGACGTGGTGGCGGTGGCCGCCGGACCTGGCTCCTTCACCGGGGTGCGCATTGGCGTGGCTGCGGCCAAGGGCCTGGCTTGGCCCGACGGGAAGCCCTGCGCGCCCTGCTCCACCCTGGAGTCCATGGCGTGGCAGTGCGCCCACATGGAGGGGGAGATCTGCGCGGTGATGGACGCCCGGCGCAATCAGGTGTATGCCGCCCGGTTCTTAGCCCAGAACGGGACTCTCACCCGGCTGAGCGAAGACGCCGCCATTGGCCTGGATCAGCTGGCCCAGGAGCTTGAAAAATCCTCCAATGCGAAATTTCTCGTTGGAGATGGCGCATCCTTGTGTTATAATTTCCTCAAAGAGCGGGGAATATCCGCCACCATGATGCCGCCCCACCTGGTCTACCAGACCGCTTGGGGTGTGGCTCGGGCAGGGCTGGAGCTGGCCCGCCGGGACCAGCTGGTGAGTGGGGCTGCCATGGCGCCCCAGTACCACCGCCTGAGCCAGGCCGAACGGGAGCGTTTGGCCCAGGGCAAATCTTTGACCAAATGACCGATATAAGAAAAGGGGTTTGACGACTATGGAAAAAGTACACGTTTTGGACCATCCGCTCCTGCAGCACAAGCTGTCCATCCTGCGGGACAAGAACACCGGCGTGAAGGACTTTCGCAGCATCGTCTCTGAGATTGCAGGGCTGATGTGCTACGAGGCCACCCGGGACCTGCCTCTGGAGGATGTGACCATTGAGACTCCCGTGGCCACCGGCACCTTTAAGATGCTGGCCGGTAAGAAGCTGGCTGTGGTGCCCATTCTCCGGGCTGGCCTGGGTATGGTGGACGGTATTCTGAACCTGATTCCCTCCGCCAAGGTGGGCCACATCGGCCTGTACCGGGACCCTGAGACCCTGGCTCCCGTGGAGTACTACTGCAAGATGCCCAGCGACATTGCCGAGCGGGATGTCATCGTGCTGGACCCCATGCTGGCCACCGGCGGCTCTGCTGCTGCTGCCATCACCTTCCTCAAGGGCTACGGCTGCAAGCACATCAAGCTGATGAACGTGCTGGCCGCTCCCGAGGGCATCGCCTGCATCCAGAAGGAGCACCCCGACGTGGACATCTACGTGGCTGGGCTGGATGAGAAGCTCAACGACCACGGCTATATCGTGCCCGGTCTGGGCGACGCTGGCGACCGCATCTTCGGCACCAAGTAAAGAATAAAAAATCGTCCCGGATTTTCCACTCGAAAATCCGGGACGATTTTTTTATCTCTCTTTCAGCAGCTTGTCCAGTTCTTCCATAAAGGTGTTGATGTCTTTGAACTGGCGGTATACCGAGGCAAAGCGCACATAGGACACCTCGTCCACGTTCCGCAGCTTCTCCATCACCAGCTCGCCGATCTGGGTGGAGGGAATTTCCCGCATCAGCTCATTTTGCAGGGTCTGCTCGATCTCATCGGCAATGCGCTCTAGAGTGTCGGTGGGTACCGAGCGCTTCTCGCAGGCCTTGAGCATGCTGCCCATGAGCTTGGTCTTGTCGAAGGACTGGCGGCGACCATCCCGCTTGATGACCACCAGGGGGAGGCTCTCCATGGTCTCGTAGGTGGTGAAGCGCTTGTGACAGGCCAGGCATTCTCGGCGGCGACGAATGCTGCTGCCCTCGTCGGCGGGGCGAGAGTCTACCACCTTGCTCTCAGGGTGGGCACAAAAGGGGCATTTCACGGGCGGATCATCCTTTCCTTGTGTGATGATAAGATTGTGGAAATTATAACATAAAAGTGGGCGGGTGTGTACCAGTTGTAAAAAATTTTTTTCGCCCTGCATAAAGAAAATTCCGGGGTGGCATACTGCTGACAGTGAGGTGATAAACATGGATAAACGTGATAGCCGCATGACCAATAAGATGGGCTCTGAAAACTGCAAGCGCCAGAGCACCGAGAACCGCAAGAAGCAGTCCCCTGAGAATCGCAAGCAGTCCGGCATGGAGAGCAAGAACCCCATGGGCAAGGGCTACTAAGAGCGGAGCCTGAAGGAGAGAGCGTGTGTATGAGACCAAGAGGTTTTGTACACACGCTTTCCCTTTCTAGAAAGAGGAGCCCGCCCTCTCAGGGCAGGCTCACAGGATGTTTTGCAGGGAGGGCAGCTCTGCCTCTACCAGCAGCTCCAGCTGATAGAGAATGCGGGCATTGGCCGCGGCATATTCCCCCGGCTGTTCCCGCTGCTCCAAAATGGCCAACGCCTCCTGGAAGGCGGTGCTCACTCCGTCGATGTCGTCGTGGTGTAGAGTGGTGTGGAGGTAGAACATCTGGTTCTCCCAGTTTTTCCAGGCATTCTGAGTGAGGTCGTAGGCGGTCTCCCAATCTCCCTGCTGTACTGCCTCACCGGCCTGTTCCAGTTGCATAGAGAGAGACTGGGTTTTATGGGAGAGGTACCACACGTGGAGGGAGCACCCGGCCACTAAGGCGGCCAGAAGGACCACCGAACATAACAATCGTTTCATTGCTTGCCCTCCTTGGGGACACAATAGGTGTGGCCCAGATCGTCCACCGTCATGAGAAACACCTGCTTATGGGAGGTGAGACCGTGGGAGGCAAGCTGCTGCTGGAGCCACTGGTCCCCGTACCCTCGGCCCCGCAGGCCCTGGGCGAGCAGCCGCCCGTCGCTGATGACCACCAGGGGCAGACCGGGCTCTTCCGGGTCTTGCCCCACCTGTCGGGCGGTGGCGGGCTGGAGGGCGGCGTAGGGGAGGACGGACAGTTGGCCGTTGGTCTCCAGCACGGCGGTATGGATTTCCTCCAGATAGGGGTGGCCCAGAATGCGCAGTTCCTCCAGAAGCTCGTCCAGGGTCAGGCGGTTGGCCCGCAGGGCCTGCTCCACCACCTGCCCCTGGCGCACCACCACGCTGGGACGGCCCCCCAGGAGGGTGCGGAACCGGATGGACTTGGTGGAGAGAATGGAGAGGATGGAGGCAATGGCCAGCAGCACCGCAATGGGAATGACCCCGGCCAGCAGGGGAATGCCGTTGTCCTGCATGGGGACGCTGGCCAGGTCGGCGATGATGAGGGCCAGGGTCAGCTCGCTGGGTTCCAGCTCCCCCAACTGCCGCTTGCCCAGCAGACGAATGCCCGCCACCAGGAGAATGTAGAGCACCAACGTGCGAATGAGTACCACAAACATGGGAACACCTCCGGCAAAATATGGTTTATTGAACATTTTGCCCTTGAATCTAGGGGAATATCCCTGGCGTTTGTCCATAATTCCGATTTTAAAAATGACATGAAAAAGCCTGCGAGAATTTCTTGTATTTTGGATGGTTTTGCGATAAAATGAACCGAGTATAAATAAAGGTGGGATATATGTTGAAGGCAACTTTGATTCTGGCCAATGGTGCTATGTTCCAAGGTCGATCCATCGGAGCCACCGCAGATCGGGTGTGCGAGATGGTATTTAACACCTCCATGACCGGGTATCAGGAAATTTTGACCGACCCCTCCTATGCGGGGCAGGGCGTGGTCATGTCCTATCCCCTCATCGGCAACTATGGAGTGAACCATTGGGATAACGAGTCCTCCCGTCCTTGGGTGGAGGCATTTGTGGTTCGTCATCTGTCCCCCCGGGGCAGCAACTTCCGCTGCGAGGGCGAACTGAATGACTTTTTGAAAGACAACAACATCACAGGAATTGAAGGGGTAGACACCCGTGCCCTGACCAAGATCCTCCGCAATCAGGGAAGCATGAATGGCATGATCACCTGTGCGGAGCATTTTAATGTGGCGGAGATTTTGGACAAGCTCCGCGCCTATAAGGTGGAGGGCACCGTGGAGCGGGTCACCCGCAAGGAGCCCGAGGTGTTCCCCGCTGTGGGTGAGCAGAAGTACCGGGTGGCCATGATGGACTACGGCGTCAAGCAGAACATGATTGACTGCCTGTGCCGCCGTGGCTGCGAAGTCACCGCATTCCCCGCCTCTACCCCCGCTGAGACGGTACTGGAGGGCGGCTTTGACGGCGTGATGCTCTCCAACGGCCCCGGCGACCCCGCCGAGAACGTGGAGTGCATTGCTCAGCTCAAGAAGCTCTATGACAGCGACATCCCCATGTTCGGCGTGTGCCTGGGCCACCAGATGCTGGCTCTGGCCACCGGCGCCCGCACCGGGCGGCTGGACTACGGCCACCGTGGCGGCAACCACCCCGTGCGGGACATTGCCGAGGGCCGGGTGTTCATCACCAGCCAGAACCACGGCTACATGGTACTGGCCGACTCCGTCCACCCCGAGGTGGCCGAGATCAGCCACATCAACGTCAACGACAACACGGTGGAGGGCCTGCGCTACAAGCGCCCCAACTGCTTTACCACCCAGTTCCACCCCGAGGCCAACGCCGGTCCCCGGGATACCGAGTATCTGTTCGACCGTTTCATCGCGTCCATGGGAGGTGACAAGTAATGCCTAAGAATCCCGAAATCAAGAAGGTGCTGGTGCTGGGCTCTGGCCCCATCGTCATCGGCCAGGCCGCTGAGTTCGACTACGCCGGCACCCAGGCCTGCCGTGCTCTGAAAGAGGAGGGCCTGGAGGTTGTACTGGTCAACTCCAACCCCGCCACCATCATGACCGACAAGGACATTGCCGATCATGTGTATATCGAGCCCCTGAACATCCCCACCGTCACCCAGGTCATTGAGAAGGAGCGTCCCGACTCCATCCTGCCCACTCTGGGCGGCCAGACCGGCCTGAACCTGGCCATGGCCCTCCACGAGAATGGCACCCTGGCCAAGTACGGCGTGAAGCTGCTGGGCACTTCCCCTGAGTCCATCCGTAAGGCCGAGGACCGCCAGGGCTTCAAGGACTGCATGGAGGAGATCGGCCAGCCCTGCGTCACCTCCGAGGTGGTGGAGAGCGTGGAGGACGCCGTGTCCTTCGCCAACACCATCGGCTACCCCGTCATCGTCCGTCCCGCCTACACCCTGGGCGGCACCGGCGGCGGCATTGCCTACGACGAGCCCTCCCTGCGGGAGATCGCCGACCGCGGCATCAACCTCAGCCGCGTCAATCAGGTTTTGATTGAGCGCTGCATTGCCGGTTGGAAGGAAGTGGAGTTCGAGGTGCTCCGTGACTCCGCTGGCAACGTCATCACCGTGTGTTCCATGGAGAACATCGACCCCGTGGGCGTGCACACCGGCGACTCCATCGTGGTGGCTCCCACCCAGACCCTGGCAAACGAGGAGTTCCAGATGCTGCGTACCGCCGCTCTGGATATCATCTCCGCTCTGGAGATCGAGGGCGGCTGTAACTGCCAGTTCGCTCTGAACCCCGACAGCTTCGAGTACGCCGTCATCGAGGTCAACCCCCGTGTGTCCCGTTCCTCCGCTCTGGCTTCCAAGGCCACTGGCTATCCCATCGCCAAGGTGGCTGCCAAGGTGGCTCTGGGCTATACCCTGGACGAGATTCCCAACGCCGTCACCGGCAAGACCACGGCCTGCTTCGAGCCCACCCTGGACTACTGCGTGCTGAAGATCCCCCGCCTGCCCTTTGATAAGTTCACCACCGCCAGCCGCACTCTGGGCACCCAGATGAAGGCCACCGGCGAGGTGATGGCCATTGCCAACTCCTTCGAGGGCGCCCTCATGAAGGCCATCCGCTCCCTGGAGCTCAACGTGCGGGCTCTGAAGCTGGACAAGCTGGACGACCTGTACACCGACGAGGTGGAGGACCTGCTGGCCCAGGTCACCGACGAGCGTCTGTTCGTGGTGGCGGAGGCTCTGCGCCGTGGCGTGTCTCCCCACAAGATCAACCAGATCACCAAGATGGACATGTGGTTCCTGGACGGCTTCAAGCGCATCATCGACATGGAAGAGCGCCTCAAGGCCTGCCGTGGCGTGCCCGATGTGGACACCCTGAAGGAGGCCAAGGAGATGTGCTTTGCCGATAGCTATATCGGCAACCTCTGCGGCATGGAGCAGAAGGACGTGAAGGCCCTGCGGGAGAAGTACGGCATCGTGCCCTCCTTCAAGATGGTGGACACCTGCGCCGCCGAGTTCGACGCAGAGACCCCCTACTACTACTGCACCTACGACGGAGAGAACGAGGCCGACGGCGGCGAGCACGACCGCAAGAAGGTGCTGGTGCTGGGCTCCGGCCCCATCCGCATCGGCCAGGGCATCGAGTTCGACTACTGCTCCGTCCACTCTGTGTGGTCTCTGAAGCGACTGGGCTATGAGACCATCATCGTCAACAACAACCCCGAGACCGTCTCCACCGACTTCGACGTGGCCGACAAGCTGTACTTCGAGCCTCTGACTGCCGAGGACGTGCAGAACATCGTGGAGCAGGAGAAGCCCGACGGCGCTGTGGTGCAGTTCGGTGGCCAGACCGCCATCAAGCTGGCCAAGGCCCTCACCGACATGGGTGTGCCCATCCTGGGCACCTCCTCCGACGGCGTGGATGCCGCCGAGGACCGTGAGCGCTTCGACGAGATCCTCAACCAGTGCCGCATTCCCCGCGCCAAGGGCCGCACCGTGTTTACCACTGAGGAGGCCCTCCAGGCCGCCAATGAGATCGGCTATCCCGTGCTGGTGCGCCCCTCCTACGTGCTGGGCGGCCAGGGCATGGAGATTGCCTACAACGACCGCAACATCACCGACTTTATGCGCATCATCAACCGCACCGTTCAGGAGCACCCCATCCTCATCGACAAGTATCTCATGGGCCGTGAGGTTGAGGTGGACGGCGTGTTTGACGGCGAGGATATCCTCATCCCCGGTATCATGGAGCACATCGAGCGGGCTGGCGTTCACTCCGGCGACTCCATCTCTGTCTATCCCACCATCCACGTGGAGGACAAGCACAAGGAGACCATCCTGCGCTATACCCGTGATCTGGCCAAGGCCCTGGGCGTCATCGGCCTGATCAACATCCAGTTCATCATCTACAACGACGATGTGTACGTCATCGAGGTCAACCCCCGTTCCTCTCGTACCATCCCCTATATCTCCAAGGTCACTGGTGTGCCCATCATTGACCTGGCCACCAAGGTGATGGTGGGCCAGAAGCTGAAGGACCTGGGCTATGGTACCGGCATCTACAAGGAGGCCGACTACTACGCCGTGAAGATGCCCGTGTTCTCCTTCGAGAAGCTCACCGACGTGGACACTGGCCTTGGCCCTGAGATGAAGTCCACCGGCGAGGTGCTGGGCATTGCCGAGTCCTTCCCCCAGGCCCTCTTGAAGGCCTTCAAGGGCGCCAACATGCGGGTCCCCAAGAAGGGTGGCCGTATCATCATCACCGTCAAGGACGAGGACAAGCAGGAGATCGTGGGCATTGCCCGGGGCTTTGCGGATATGGGCATTGAGATTCTGGCCACTGCCGGCACCTGTGAGGTGCTCCATGAGGCTGGCGTGCCCTGCACCCAGGTGGCCCGTGTCTCCGAGGCCCACCCCAACATCAGCGACATGATCGCCTCCGGCACCATCGACCTGGTCATCAACACCCCCACCAAGGGCCGCCGCCACGACACCGACGGATTCAAGATCCGCCGTGCCACCGTGGAGCACTCCGTGGGCTGTGTCACCGCCATTGATACTGCCCGGGCCATGCTCACCGTCCGTGAGCAGAGCCGCAGCGCAGACCTGCGTCCCATTGACGTGACTACCATCTAAGGGAGGAAACTATCAGAATGGCACATCAAACGGTCATCGTTCTGGACTTCGGCGGTCAGTACAACCAGCTCATTGCCCGCCGTGTGCGTGAGTGCAACGTGTACTGCGAAGTCAAACCCTATACCACCCCCTTGGCCGAGCTCAAGGCCATGAACCCCATCGGCATCATCTTCACGGGTGGCCCCAACTCTGTGTATGAGGAGGGGTCCCCCAAGGTGGACCCCGAGATCTTCACCTGGGGCGTGCCTGTGCTGGGCATCTGCTACGGCTGCCAGCTCATGGCTCACACCCTGGGCGGCCAGGTCACCCCTGCCCAGGACGACACCGCCCGGGAGTACGGCAAGACCGAGACCTGGTACAACACCAACAGCCCCATCTTCAAGGGCCTGCCCGAGCAGGGCATTTCCTGGATGAGCCACGGCGACTATATGGCCCAGGTGCCCCAGGGCTTTGAACTGGTGGCCCATAGCGCCAACTGCCCCAACGTGGCCATTGCCAACGAGGAGAAGGGCTTCTACGGCGTGCAGTACCACCCCGAGGTCAACCACACCGAAAACGGTGTGAAAATGATTCGCAACTTCCTCTATGAGGTCTGTCACGCCGCTGGCGACTGGACCATGGAGGACTACAAGAACACCGCCATTGCCGCCATCCGTGAGAAGGTGGGCGACGGTAAGGTGCTGCTGGCCCTGTCCGGCGGCGTGGACTCCTCTGTGTGTGCCGCTCTGCTGGCCGAGGCTGTGGGCAGCCAGCTCACCTGTGTGTTCGTGGACCACGGTCTCATGCGTAAGAACGAGGGCGACGAGGTGGAGGCCGCTTTCTCCAAGTGGGCCATGAACTTCGTCCGGGTGGACGCTGAGTCCCGCTTCCTGGCCAAGCTGGCTGGTGTGGAAGAGCCCGAGCACAAGCGTAAGATCATCGGCGAGGAGTTTATCCGCGTCTTTGAGGAAGAGGCCAAGAAGATCGGCGCCGTGGACTTCCTGGCTCAGGGTACCATCTATCCCGATGTCATCGAGTCCGGCGCTGGCGATGCCGCCGTCATCAAGAGCCACCACAACGTGGGCGGCCTGCCCGACTACGTGGACTTTAAGGAGATTTTGGAGCCCCTGCGCTTGCTGTTCAAGGACGAGGTGCGCCAGCTGGGCCGTGAGCTCCAGCTGCCTGAGTACCTGGTCAGCCGTCAGCCCTTCCCCGGTCCCGGCCTGGCCATCCGTGTCATCGGCGACCTGACCAAGGAGAAGCTGGACACCCTGCGAGATGCCGACGCCATCTACCGGGAGGAGATCGCCGCCGCGGGCGAGGACAAGAACATCAACCAGTACTTTGCTGTGTTGACCAACACCCGTTCTGTGGGCGTTATGGGCGATGGCCGCACCTACGACTACACCCTGGCCCTGCGTGCCGTCACCACCAGCGACTTCATGACCGCGGACTGGGCCCGCATCCCCTACGACCTGCTGGACAAGATCAGCGTCCGCATCGTCAACGAGGTGCCCGGCATCAACCGTATTTGCTACGACATCACTTCTAAGCCTCCTGCCACCATTGAGTGGGAATAATTTCAGAGGCCCGGAAAAGCCTGATATAACTGGGTTTTTGAGGGATTAGTGCCCTTTGTGGCAACGATTTGGCAACATTTTTTGATCATTCAAAAAAGAGAGCTAACTGATCTTAATTTCTCAGTTAGCTCTCTTTTTGCATTTACATCGAGTGATTCAAGTACCTGTTTTAGATTTCGTTTTCGTCCGCAATACCACGGTACTGGATAGAATAAAAGGTTTCACCATCATATTCGTATGCAGTATATGGATACCAGTGATTATTGCTTTTTAATGTTTCTTTCTGAACCTGACGAAACTGGGCAATGGCATCCTCTTTGCTATAGATTTCTACTGGGAAGAAGAAATGCTCGTAGGTTTTATCGCCATTATTCCAACCCATGCGTTTAGCACTAATAACATGATATTTCTTCAAGGTATTTGCCTCCTTTTATAGCTCGGATTTAAGTTCATCTATCAGCAGATTACTTGGTTCCTGAGACCGTACTTTTACTTGATGATTCTGGGTAATAGTAGCGCCACTTGTCATAGTCATCCTCATCAACTTGGTAGAGATGTGGTTCTTGAAGCTGAGTATATCCGTATTTTGTTATTACAAAAAATGCATCAGAAATATTTGGGAAAATCAAGGCGGTCGAAAGTAATTTGATTGACTACTTCCAAAGTGACAGATACCGTCTGCCAAATTGAACTCATCTCACTTGTGATTTACCATCCTAGATTTTTGCCAGACCATATGGAAGCCATCAGGCCCCCTCTGCTGTGTGACGGGAATCAGCCCCGCTTCCGCACAAAGGCTTGAAATAGAGTCCTCATTCTGTGTCCCCAGCTTTCCCACCCCATAGGTGGTGGAAATCCGTTCGCCGGGGAGTTGAATCTCCAGGGAAATACAAAAAGGTTCTGGATAGGCCGATTCAATGTCACAATCCCAAATGTGGAGGAGACCGCCGGGAATTAATACCCGTGCGGCTTCTTTGATGGCTTTTTCCTGCACATCGGCATCCATAAACATCAGGGTAAAAAAGAACGTGACGTGTTCAAAAGAGAAGGCAGGGAATTGTAAGTCTGTGGCATCCATCAGAACTTTTTCAAACCCGCTTGGCGCTTCATCCAGCTCTTCTTGCCGATGGTCAATGGCGGTGACTTGTGATTGATAGAGACGCCCGATTATCCCTTCACCTCCGCCGCCGATGTCGAGAATGTGACCGGACAGCTCTTTATTCAAGATGAGCATGGTTGCACCCTCCTTGTGTTACTGAGAAATTTGATAGAGAGAATAAAAGTAGCCCTTTCGATTCAGAAGGTCCTCAAAGGTTCCACACTCCTCAATGGAACCGTTATGCAGCACCAGAATTTCATCATACTGGCGGAGAATGGGGGCATCCAGACGGTGAGATACCACGATGCGCATGGTGGAGTCCAAGCCTAGAATGGTCTGCAATACGGCACTGGCGGTCTCGTTGTCCAGAGCGGCCTCCGCCTCGTCCACCAGGATGATGGGGGATTTGCGGATGAGGCACCGGGCGATGGACACCCGCTGACGTTCTCCGCCGGACAGGTGACATCCGCCCTCGCCGCACAGGTAATCTGTACCCTTGGCGGCGCAGAGGGCGGATAGTCCAGCCCGCTGGATGGCGTGGGACAACTCCTCCTGTGGAAAATCACGAAACATGGTGATGTTATTGGCAATGGAGCTGTTGAAGCAGAACACCTCTTGTTGAATCATGGAGACATGTTCCAGCAGCTGGTCCAGGTCCAGCTGGCGGAGTTCGGTTCCATCGTACTGGATTTGCCCCGTATAACCGGGGAGAAAGCCCACCAGAAGCTTTAAAAGCGTGGACTTTCCGCTGCCGCTTCCACCCACCAGGGCATAGCGTTTGCCCGCCTCAAAGGTGTGATTGATGGCGTGGAGCACAGGACGACCATTGCCATACCCAAAGGAGAGGTCTCTCAGAGTAATGGAGGTGGGAGCGGTGGACAGAGTGGCTTTGCGGCTCTGGGTGGTGTGGGTGTCTTCGATATCTCGTTCGATGCGCTGAATCAGGGCGTCAGCAGCATGGCGGTTGGCCACCAGAACACCCAGGCTTCGGATCGGACTGAGCATATTGCCACTGAGTTCATAGAAGCCGATGATTTTACCCACGCTGATTTGCCCGTTGAAGGCCAGGAGAAAGCCCACAGAGAGGAAGATCACGGACACCAATATGGATGCAATGTTTCCTGCCAGGGATACCGTGTCATTGGAGGCACGGCGTTTCTGCTTCGTGGATTCCAGTTCCACGTTTTTCTCCTGAAAAACCGACATGATTTGATTCTCAGCTTGAAAACTTTTGATAACGGTGAAGCCGCTGAGCAGGTCCTTGGTTTGAGCCACAAAATCCGAGGCCTTTTCCATGGTCTCCGCTTCGTTTTTTACCACTTTGCCGCCAAAGCGGAAGGAGACCAGAATGGCAATCAGAGAGGAGACTACCAGGGTAATCCCCAGCGGAACATTGAGAATCAGCAGCACCGCCGCCGTCACCACGTAGTTTAAAATCTCCACAAACAGGTTCAATTCTCCCACCAAATAGTTCTGTTCAATGGAATTGAGGTCGTTGGAGAAGGCAGAGATAAACTTGGCGGTGTCTCCGCTGGCGTAGCTGGAGATGGGCTGTCGTAAAATCTTGGAGAAGACGTAGTTTTTAAACTGGGTCAAGGCCTTGCGCAGGTAGGTGTTCTGGTACTTTCTCCGAAATAACCCACAGGCCATATTGGCCACGATATACACCCCTACCATGGCCAGGCCATAGAGGAACTTTTGAATGCTCTGGTATTCCAGCGACTCCACCACAAAGGTGAAAATAAGACTGGAACTGATGCTCATGACCACCACCAGAAGTTTCCCAACTAGGGACAAGATGTAGTTTTTGCGGTTGCCTATGTGAAATTGTTGCCGCAAAATGGCGGCTTCCCTCTGTTCTCTCATGCACGGTCCTCGCTTCTCTTGGGATAGATGGCACACGCGCCACTGTTGTCCATTGTACCATGGAAATTCCCCAAATTCCACCATTGTAAAATGTAGTTGACTTTCTCGATATTCGAGTTATAATGAAGATGAAAGAACTCGATATTCGAGAAACGGGAGGTGGGACGATGGCCAGAGAGAAACTCAAGACGCTCACCGAGCAGATGTTTTATCTCCTGCTCTGTTTGCACCAGGAGCGCCGTGGCATGGAGATTTTGGAGCGGGTGCAGGAGATGACAGGGGGGCGAGTGCGCATCGGTTCTGGCACCCTCTACGACCTCCTGGAGCTGTTTGTGGAAGAGGGGATGATTCGTCAGACCCGTGTGGAGGGGCGGCGGCGCAGCTATCTCATCACCGACAAGGGGAAGGAGATGCTGGAGCGGGAATGCCAACGCCTCCGCAGCCAGTTAGACGACTATGACCGTGTGCGCAGAGAGGAGGAGGAACCATGAGGCAGACCAAGCGGAGAATGGAGCTGTTGTCCTTTTACGACCATACCGGCATTGAACGGCACCTCACCCAGATGGCCCGGAAGGGCTGGAAGGTGGAGAAGATAAACAATTACTTCTGGACCTACCGGAGAATTGAGCCCCAGGAACTGCAAGTGGCGGTGACCTATTTCCCCAAGGCCTCGGACTTTGACCCATTCCCCTCCGGGGAGCAGCAGACCCTCATTGACTACTGTGGGGAGACGGGCTGGGAGCTGGCCTGTACCTGGTTCCAGATGCAGGTGTTTTACAGTGACCGGGAAAACCTCACCCCCATCCACACGGAACCGGAGCTGGAGGTGGACATCATCCACCGGGCCTGCAAGGCCAACTATCTCCGGGTGCTCTGGATTTTGTTGGCGCTGGGGCTGATTGGCAGCGTGTTATATGCCTCTTCGCTAATCAGCGATACCCTGCGTATGATGGCAAGTCCCGGGGCCCTGCTGATGGGAACGTGCGGCCTGATGCTGTTTTTGATTGCTGCGGTGGAACTGGTTGCATACTACACCTGGCGGCATCGGGCCAAGCGGGCGGCCCAACAGGGGCTGTTTTTGGACACCCCATCCACGAAAAAGTTCCAAACCGTCATGATGGCGGTGCTGCTGGCTGCCCTGTTCTGGTGGGGGGTGAATTTGGCCCTGGTGGGAAATCCGGTCATGGCCTGGATCGTC
The DNA here is from genome assembly GCF_002160275.1 of Pseudoflavonifractor sp. An187. NCBI lineage: Bacteria > Bacillati > Bacillota > Clostridia > Eubacteriales > Oscillospiraceae > Pseudoflavonifractor > Pseudoflavonifractor sp. An187. The sequence continues at coordinate 130,997 of NZ_NFKG01000002.1, forward strand.
CTGGTTGTGGCCATTGGCTACGGGGTGCTGATCGCTCTGACGCTGGGGGTGAAGCGCCTGCTGAAAGAGGTGGGGGTTTCCGCCGGGGCCAATCGTGGGTTGACCCTGCTGGCCTGCGTCGTATTTGCCTTTGTGGTGATGGGCGGAGCGGTGAGATTTGGGATATACCTGGCCGCAGGGTCGGAGAGCCCCGAAGACTTGTCTTTTTATGTGGGGACCCCCCTGTATATGACCGACTTGGTGGGAGAACAAGAGGTGTTCTTCTCCAACGCCACCAGCTCAGACCAGTCTCTGCTGCTCCAGCGTCTAAAAGTGGAGCAACTGCCATGGGGGCGGGAAGATGAGACTCCGCAGATGACCTATGAGCGGTACACGGTGTCTGTGCCTGCCCTGTACCCCTTCTGTGTAGGGCAGATGAAGCGGCAGATGCTGATAAAAGCCTATTGGGATGGGGAGATGGTATCCGTGGATGCCACACCCTGGGGGGCAGAGGAGGCCTACCGCCTGGTGGCCAAGGACGGCACCCAGCGCAACGCCTTCCTGCTGTGCCGGGGGAATATCCTGGTGTCGGTGGACATGAGCTGGGAGCCCACAGCGGAGCAGATGGCTTTGGTGGGAGAGAGGCTCCTAAATAGCTAGAAATGTTTGACGGGAGGCCCGTGGGGGCCTCCCGTTTTTTAGATCATATCGCTTTTTAAGTCGTAGCCGTGGTGAAGGGGACCGGAGCCATGGCCCAAATCCAACATGGCGGACAGAGCCCCAGAGATGTAGGCCTTGGCCCGCTGGATGGACTCCTCCAGAGAGAAGCCTTTGGCCAGATTGGAGGCAATTGCGCTGGACAGGGTGCAGCCGGTGCCGTGGGTGTTGGGGTTTTGGATTCTGGACCCGTGGAACCAGGTGCACGTGCCGTCTACACACAGCAGGTCGCTGGCGTCGTGGACGTGGTGTCCACCCTTGCACAACACGGCGCAGCCAAAGGTGTCCGCCATCTCCCGGGCGGCTCGCTCCATGTCCGCCTGGGTGGTGATGGTCCGTCCGGTGAGAGCCTCGCTCTCCGGAATGTTGGGGGTGATGACGGTGGCCAGAGGGAAGAGAAGCTCTTTCATGGCCCCCACAGCGCTGTCTCGGGACAAGGTGCTGCCACTGGTGGCCACCATCACTGGGTCCACCACCACTCGCTGGGCGTGGTAGTGCTCCAGCCGCTGGGCGATGACTTCCACCAGAGCAGGGGAGGGGACCATGCCGATTTTTACCGCATCCGGGGGAATGTCCTGGAAGACAGAGTCGATTTGCTGGCGCAAAAATGCTGGAGAGACCTCCAAAATGGCGGACACTCCGGTGGTGTTTTGCGCGGTCAGGGCGGTGATGGCGGTCATGGCATACACGCCGTTGGCCATCATGGTTTTGATATCCGCCTGGATGCCGGCCCCTCCACTGGAGTCGCTGCCGGCTATGGAAAGTGCGGTTTTCATGTTACGCCTCCTCAAAACTGGGAATGGTCTCGTCAGACAGGCTTTGCAGCTCTTCCCAGTGCGCGCTGGCATCCTGGTCATACACGCCTACGATATAGAACCCGGCGTTCTTGGCGGTGGCGGCGGCATAGACGGCGTCCTCATAGACGGCGGTCTCGGCCGGGGTGCAGCCCATGCGTTGGGCGGCCTGGAGGTAGATGTCCGGCTGGGTCTTGCCCACCCCCACCGTCTCACAGGACAGGAGGAACTGGAAGTAGTGCCGTACCCCCAGCCGGGACAGGCACAGCTCCACCAGGGGCTCGGCGGTGGCGGAGGCCACACACATGGTGGTGCCCGCCTGGTGCAGCCCTTCCAGATAGGCGGCAACCCCGTCTTTCAGGGGGATGTCATTGCGGTAGTGCTGGTCCATCATATGCTCCATTTCCGCCACCATGTGGCTGGAGGTGATGTCCAGCCCAAAGGTCCGCCGGAACAGATCGGCGGACTCCTCCATGGTCATGGGCTTGATGGCCTCTAAGATGTGGTTGGGGACCTGCTCCACCCCACGGCTGTGGAGGTACTCCTCCGCCAGCTGGCTCCAGTAGGACATGGAGTCCACCAGCGTGCCGTCCAGGTCGAAAATGGCAAACTTCTTATCCATGAGCCACCATCTTTCGGGACAACTCCAGAAGTTGGGCGGTGGCGGCGCCGGGATTGGGGGCGGCAAAGATGGCAGACACCACTGCCACACCGTCCACACCGCTGCCGGAGAGCTCCAGCAGGTTGGAGGCGTTGATGCCGCCAATGCCCACCACAGGGATGGACACGGAGGCGCAAATCTCCTTGAGCTGCTCCATGGACAGGCTGGTGGCATCCTGCTTGGTGCTGGTGTTGAACACAGCCCCTACGCCGATGTAGTCCGCCCCGGCCTGTTGGGCGGCCACCGCCTCCTGAATAGTCCCGGCGGAGATACCCAGAATTTTGTCCGGGCCAATCATGGCCCGAATGTCCCGGCCCTGGATATCGGACTGGCCCACGTGGACCCCGTCGGCGTCGATGTCCAGGGCGATTTCCACGCTGTCATTGACTACAAAGGGGACACGGTACCGGGCGCACAGCTCTTTGAGGGCCTGGGCCTCCTGCTCAAAGGCAGAGGCATCCAGGTCTTTCTCTCGAATCTGCAAGAAGGTGGCGCCGCCCTCCAACACCTCCTGGCACACGTCCACCAGAGTCTGGCCGGGCTTGAGCCACATGCGGTCAGTGACGGCGTAGAGCAGCATGGAGCTGCGGATTTCATCTTTTGTAAACTTCATAGCGCATCTTCTCCTGTAGTTGTTCCTCAGTCAAGTTAAAAATCCCGTCGATGAGATCGGTGCGGAAGGTGGCGTTGCCCGTGCCCTTCTTCAGCCGCTGTTCCTCCGCCAGTTCACCGGCCACACCCATGGCGGCCATGGCGGACACGGTGGCGGCAAAGGTGTCCTGGGGCAGAGCGCCGCAGAAGGCCCCGATGAGGGAGGTGAGCATGCAGCCGCTGCCTGTGATACGGGCCATGGTGGCGCAGCCGTTGCGCAGCACCACCGTCTCATTCCCATCAGAGACAATGTCCAGCACTCCGGAGATGGCAATCACGGTGTGGAGCTGTGCAGCCAGGGTGGCGGCCATCTCCACGGCCTCCCCCAAATTCTCCTTTGTGATGGCGTCCATGGCGCTCACATCCACACCGCTGCCCACGGCGTGCTGGCCGGCCAAAAAGCGGATCTCCGAGGCGTTGCCTCGGATGGCGGCAAACTGTACCTGGTCCAGTAGGCGCTTGGACTCATCCCGGCGCAGCTGAGTACCTCCGGCAGCCACCGGGTCCAGTACCACGGGCTTGCCCAGCTCGTTGGCCTTACGCCCTGCTAAGATCATGGAGTCCACAAAGTCCATGGCCCCCATGTTGCACACCAGGGCGTGGGCGCCGCATACGGCCTCCTCCACTTCCCGGATATCCTGGGCCATGGAGGGGGAAGCGCCAGAGGCCAAAATGATGTTGGCGCAGTCGTTGACGGTGACAAAGTTGGTGATGCACTGGACCAGGGGAGCGACGGCGTGCACCTGACCCAGCGGTTGTGTGAAGCGATTCATGTGTTCTACTTCCTTCCAAAGAAAAATGGGAGACGACCTGGCAGGCTGTCTCCCAACGAATCTCTCACAAGCTTCCTACGTCGGCATTACCCGCATCAGGTTCACGGGTCGATGGTCACACCATCCTCTCAGCCTGTGTACAAGCTCCCCAAAGGGTATTATAGGGCTTCTCTGGTCCAAAGGCAAGGGGAGAAGAGAAAATACTGTAAATTTTTCTTGTGAAATACCTGGGCAAGAAGAGACAATACTGGTGAAAACGGAGTAATTACTTGTAACGGCGTGGTTTTGATTGACAACTAATGCTATTAGTTTTTGGAGGAATGAATATGAGTGCAAAGGGATTGACCAGAGAGGTCATTGTGTCCGAGGCGGTGGCCTGCATGGAACACACGGGACAACCCACCGTGTCGCTCCATGAGTTGGCCCGCAGGCTGGGGGTAAAGACCCCGTCTCTGTACAACCACATACAAAATACCCGACAGCTCCAGCGAGAGGTGTTCCGCTATGCCATTGACAAATTTGTGGCCCATCAGGAGGCAGCGGTGGCAGGGAAGGAGAGGGACCAGGCGGTGCGGGCGTTTGCCCAGGCCTACCACGCCTTTGTGGTGGAGAATAAGGGGCTGTATCGGCTGATGATGTCCATCCCCTCCCAGGAGGATGACCAGGCCAAGGAACTGGCTCTGCCGCTTCTGAAAACGGCGGTGGAGGTGCTCTCCGGCTATGGTCTGCCCCAGGAGCGGGTGGCCCACTGGCAGCGGGTGTTCCGTGCCATCCTCCACGGGTTCATTGCCCAGGAGGACTTGGGATATTTTTATTACTACGATACCACCGATGTGGGGGAGAGCCGGGACATTGCCATTCAGTGTTTCCTGGACGGACTCCACGCTGAGGTGGATGCAGGAGAGAAGAACAGAGCAGGAGAGAGAAACCATGACGAAGAATAACGAACTATTTACCACCATGCCGGTGGGGAAGGCGGTGGCCAAGCTGGCCATTCCCACCGTGGTCAGCCAAATGATTGTGATTCTGTACAGCTTGGCGGATACCTTTTTCATCGGGTAGATTGGCGATCCCAACCAGATCGCCGCCGAAACTGGTTTAGCCAAAGAGTACGTGGAGAAGTACGCCGGATACACCACCGCAGATACCCTCTATGGTAACGCCGCCAGCGGACGAAACCGGGACGGGCAGTCTGATATGGATAAGATGTGGTTTGCACAGAAGAAGGTGGTCACCGATCTGGCAGAGAAGGAGCCCTGCGTCATTGTGGGCCGATGCGCGGACTACATCTTGCGCAACACCGCCGACTGTCTCACCGTGTTTATCCATGCCTCTGACGAGAAGCGAGCCGAGCGCATTGTCACAGTGTACGGCCAGCGAGAGGAATCCCCTATCCAGCGCCTCCACGACAAAGATCAGAAGCGTAAGGAATTCTATGAGCTGTACACAGGCACTCAGTGGGGGCAGGCAGATAACTATGACCTGTGCTTGGACAGCGGAAGACTGGGCATTGAGCCCTGTGTGGATATGATTGCAGCCCTGTATCAGCAGCGATGCAAGGCTACAGCGACATAATTGGGCATCAAAAAGTCCCCATCGCACATCTGTGCGATGGGGACTTTTTGATGTAGTAAGAGGGAAGAATTACTTCTTCTGCACGTACTTCAAGCAGTCCAGAGTGACGGCCACCAGGATGATGATGCCGGAGAACACGAACTGCAGGTTGGTGTCGATACCCAGGGTGGTCAGGGAGTAAGTCAGAGCGGTGAAGATACACACACCGACCACAACGCCGGAGATCTTACCGATACCACCGGTGAAGGACACACCGCCCACAACGGCAGCGGCGATGGCGTCCATTTCCCAGCCTTGGCCGTAAGCAGCGGAACCGGAGCCCACCATGCGGATACACTCCAGCCAGGAGCCGAAGCCATAGAGGATACCGGCCAGGATAAAGGCGCCCACGGTGACGGCGAACACGGAGATACCGGACACGGAAGCAGCCTCGGGGTTGCCGCCCACGGCGTACAGGTTCTTACCAAAAGTGGTCTTGTTCCAGATGAACCACACGATGAGGATGGCAGCCACAGCCCACAGGATGATGGTGGGGAACTTGCCGATCTTGGGGATGATCATGCTGGGAATGGTGGTCTCAATGGCGCCGAAGGACACGCCCTTGGTAGCATAAGTGACCAGACCGAAGATAACCAGCATGTTGGCCATGGTGGCGATGAAGGGGTGCATCTTGAACTTGGCGGTAAAGAAACCAGCGATGGTGGTGAAGATGGTGCACAGCACGATGCAGACCACCAGAGCCAGGACCACACGAGCAGGAATAGACATGCCGGTGAAGTCAAACACATGGCCAAACACAGAGCCGGTGTTGATACCCTGGTGCATGATGATGGTGGCAGCGGTCATGCCCATGCCCATCATACGGCCGATGGACAGGTCGGTACCGGCCAGCATGATCAGACCAGCCACGCCCAGAGCCAGGAACATACGGGGAGAGGCCTGCTGGAGGATGTTCAGGACATTGTTCACGGTGAGCAGCTGAACACCCTTGACAGCGGGGGTGATGAAGCACAGGGCGATGAAGATAACCAGAATGGCCAGATACAGACCGTTCTTCAGCAGGAAGTTCCGGGTATTGAAGGTGTAGCGGTAGTTCTCCACCTTCTGGGCAAGAGATTCGCCCACGGTGAATCTGGACATCCGCAGCAGGTCAATGAGGTGGAACTTATGCTCATAGGCGGCGTGGCGGCGATCCTTGACCTCCTGGAGGTCCTTGGACAGCTGCATCTTAGCGTCAAAGAGGCGGTTTTTGTGGACGTACTTCTCGTCCTTGATCTCGTGGGCATCGGTGAGCTTGGACAGGGCCTTCTGGTGCTCCTGGTTCAGCTCAGCCACGGTGGCACGATACTTCTCCTGGGCGAAGGACTTCTCCTCCTTGCAGCTGGCGGCCACGTACTGGAAGTAGTCCTGGTTGAAGTGGGCCTTCAAATAGGTTTCGGCGTCGGCAATGAGCTTGGACACCTCGGCCTTGTTCTTGGCCTCCACAGCCTTGGCCTTCTCCAGCTCCTTGCGCCAACCCTCGGCGATGGATTCCTTTTCCTGTTTGGTGTAGATGCGGTCCCGCTTCAGGCTGTCCAGGTTGCTCTGAATTTCCAGCACCTTGTCAGTGCCGTCTGCCCGGAGGGCGTCGATTTTTGCTTGGATGCTGCCGACGTACTCGTCGATGGACTGGCGGAGCTTATCCTCCTGCTCAGCCGTCAAAATATTTGTTTTCACAGGTGCCATATACAACTTCTCCCATTAAAGGTATTTTGCGCTCAATCTCAAGAGCTCTTCCTGGTCGGTCTCCTTGGTGTTGACAATGCCAGACAGGCGACCGTTGGACATAACGCCGATGCGGTTGGTGATGCCCAAGATCTCCGGCATCTCGGAGGAGACCACGATGACGGTCTTGCCCTGCTTGGCCATGTTGATGATCAGTTCATAGATCTCATACTTGGCGCCCACGTCGATGCCGCGGGTGGGTTCGTCCATCATGAAGATCTGGGGCTCTCGCTCCAGCCAGCGGCCGAAGATGACCTTCTGCTGGTTACCACCGGACAGGCTGGTGATCATATCCTCGGGGCCCATGCACTTGGTGTGCATCGTGCGGATCTCCTTGTTGGTGGCCTTTACCATCTTGGGGTCGGACAGGGCCACGCCACTCTTGTACTGATTCAAGTTGGCGATGGTGGTGTTGAAGGTCAAGTCGCACTTGAGGAACAGACCGTTGGCCTTGCGCTCCTCGGTGATGAGGGCGAAGCCATGGTCGATGGCCTCTTTGGCGGTGTTGAAGTTCATCAACTTGTTGCGGAAGTACACACGGCCAGAGGCACGGGTACGGATGCCGAAGATGGTCTCCATCAATTCGGTACGGCCAGCGCCCACCAGACCGTACAGACCAAAAATCTCGCCCTCCTTCACATCGAAGGAAATATCCTGGAGGTGAGGGGCAAACTTGGTGGACAGGTGCTGCACCGACAAAATGGTGTCTCCGGGGGTGTTGTCCACCGGGGGGAAGCGGCTTTCCAGGGAACGGCCCACCATGGCGCTGATGAGTTCGCCCATGTTGGTCTCCTTGGAAGGCTTGGTCATGACCAAGTTACCGTCTCGCAGCACCGAGATTTCATCACAGATCTCAAAAATCTCGTCCATCTTGTGGGAGATGTAAATCAGGGAGATGCCCTGATCTCGGAGCATCCGCATCATCTCAAAGAGCTTGTCCACCTCTTTCACCGTCAGGGAGGAGGTGGGCTCGTCCAGCACGATGACCTTGGCGTTGTAGGAGATGGCCTTGGCAATCTCACACATCTGCCGCTGGGACACCGACATGTTGCGCATGGGCTGGGTCAGGTTTACCGTCATACCCAGCTTGCGGAACAGCTCGGCGGCCTTTTTCTTCATGACACCCTCGTCCACGACACCAGCCTTGGTGGGGTATCGGCCCAGGAACAGGTTGTCCATGACGTTGCGCTCCAAGCACTGGTTGAGTTCCTGGTGCACCATGGCAATTCCGTTTTCCAAGGCATCCTTGGGGCCGGAGAAGTTGATCTCCTTGCCGTCAAAGTAAATTCTGCCCTCGTCTTTTTGGTATGTACCGAACAGGCACTTCATCATGGTGGATTTACCAGCGCCGTTCTCGCCCATCAGGCCCATGACGGAGCCGCGTTTCAGGTCCAGATTGATGTGATCCAGCACCCGGTTACGGCCGAAGGACTTGCACATACCGCGAATCGACAGGACAATATCGTTCTTTGCTTCTGCCATTCTCGTTACTCCTGTTTCAGATTGACAGGTTACCCTGCCGGGATTATCACGTACAAACTATTAGGGAGAATTCCTTCTGCCGTACAGGAAACTTCTTCTCCTGGACGGAGAATTCCTTCTCCCTAATAGCATATGCTATAACTGATTAGCCAATGGGAATATTGCCGAATCCGGACTCAATCCATTACTGGAGCAGATTGGTGTAGGAAATGGCGTTGTCGGTCTTGATCATGTTGATGGCGAAAGCGTCATAGGAGGAGGGGTTACCCAGCTTGTTAATGACGCTGGACTCGGACTGACCGTCGCCATCGACGTACTCAACCTTCAGGTTCAGCAGGTCGTCGTACTTCTGCAGCAGGGGCTTGTAGGTGGAGCTCAGGAAGTTATCGGTGGAGTTGTAGGTGTTCAGCCACACGCTCTTCTCAGGGCTGGTCTCCTTGTCAACCTGATTGGAGACGGGAGCCCAGGTCACGGTGGAGTCCAGGAAGTCCTTGTAGTTGTCGCCAGTGACGGCCACGTTCAGGGCGTAGTAGGAACGGGTGGCCTCATCGTACTTGTAGACATCCTCGCTCAGCACGTTGCCAGCGGCGTCAGCAGTGCCGATACCGGTGTCCATATCCACGTTGTCCAGGGCGTTGCGGATCACACGCAGGGTCAGGTAAGCCTGAACGTCGGCGTGCTGGCTGATGGTGCCGCCGTAACCGTCGGCGATGGCCTTAACGGCATCGGAGTTGGCGTCATAGCCGAAGGTGGGGACATCGTTCTCGTTGGACCAAGCGGTAAACATGGACATGCCCATGCCGTCGTTGTTGGAGGCGATGACATCGATCTGATCGCCGAAGGAGGAGGCCCAAGTGGTGATGGCGTTACCAGCGGTACCGGCGTCCCAAGTGGCACCGGCGGTGTTCTTCATCTCCTGAGAGGCCAGCTCACGGACGGTGTAGGTCTTGCCGTCAATCTCCAGCTTGCCGTCCTGAACGTGAGTGCTGGAGCCGTCAGTGTTGGTACCAACAGCCTCAGAGTCGATGGTGCCATCCTCCTTGGTCACAGCAGTGCCCAGAGCGGAGCGGACGCCGCGGGTACGTGCGATGGAGTCGTTGTGGCCCACGTCGCCGATGGCCAGCACGTAGCCGATGACGCCGTCGTTGTTCTTGTCGATGTCAGCGATGTTGGCCTTGATGTAGTCCAGAATCATCTGGCCCTGAAGCTCGGCACCCTGGTTGGCATCGAAGCCCACGTAGTAGGTGTCCTCGTTGAAGTTCAGAGCCTCGGTATTCAACTCGCCGGTGGTGGAGTTGGAGGGCTGACGGTTATACCAGACAACGGGCTTATCCTTGTTAGCGACGGTATCGCTGCCGCCCTCGCCGCCGCCACCACAGGCAGCCAGACTGAAAGCCATAGCAGCGGCCAGAGACAAAGCAAGCACTTTCTTCTTCATAACGATTCTCCTTTTCAAATTTAGGTGATTGACGGAGCATACGCGAGCTCCATCTCTTGTCCTCTATGTTACCGAAATTGCCTGGCGAAAACAAGGTGAAAAATCACCGAAAGAAGGGCAAAAAATTATTCCAACTGAACAACATGCGAAAAAAATGAACGCTCAAATTGTGCACTATGACGGGTCTTTGCGCTGTTCAAAGGCAAAAAGCGCTTTTTGGCTGTCGATGGAGAATAAATTATTCCGATCGACAATCTGCGTGGAGGTGTCCACGGTGGGGGCCACTTGTTTACTCTGTCCTGTGAGAAGCTTGTATGCGCTCTCCACGCCCAGGTATCCCATGGCGTAGGGATTTTGCACGATGAGGGCATCGACCGTGCCGTTTTGCAGGCCGTCCACGGTACTGACGTTGGAGTCAAAACCCACCAAAAAGATGTCATCGGCGGCATCCCGATTTTCGATGGCCTTGGCGGCGCCCACGCTGGTGGGCTCGTTAAAGGCCAGAAGGACGTTGATCTCCGGGTGTTGGGTGAGAAGGGCGGTGGTATCGGTCTGGGCAATGTGGGACTCTGCCAGGGTGTTGATGACACTGACCACTTGGGCTCGACCGCTGCGGGTGAACGTCTCCACGGCGCCCCGCTCACGTTCCTGGCCGTTGGCAGAGCTGATATCATAGTTGATAATGCCCACGTGCAGTTCTCCCTCCACCCGGGCGAGAGCGGCTTGAGCGGCCATCTGCCCGGCGGCATAGTTGTCCGTACCGATGTAGGTGCTCACAGCCTGAGAGTCCACGTTGCTGTCAATGGCCACGATCTTCACCCCTTTTTGGGCGGCGGCATCAATGGCGTCTGCGTTGTTGTCATAGTGGATGGCGGAGAAGACCAGGGCCTCGGTGCCTGCCTGAACGGCTTCCTCCACCATCTGATTCTGGGTTTCGTAGTCCTCCTCGGCGTCAGGGCCTACGATGTTGAGGTCCAGGTTGTACTCGGTGGCTGCCGCCTCAGCTCCCGCAAAGACCGACAGCCAAAACTCCGTCTGGGTGGATTTGGCGATGAGGGTGACGGTGTGGGGGGCAGAGATGCTGGAGGTCGAAGTACAGCTGCACAGCAGCAGGGACAAGGCTGCTGTGAGTGCGGCCAGGGTGCGTTTATTTCCCTTCATAATTTCCCTCCCAAAGCTTCGGCATGCGAATTTCCACACAGGTGCCCACATCCAGCTTGCTGGTAATGGTGAGGCCGTATTCCTTGCCAAAGTAGATTTGCAGACGGTCGTTGACGTTGCGGATCCCGATGCCGGTGCGCTCCTTGGGGCCGTGCTCCAGGATGGCCACGATCTGCTCCTGGCTCATACCCACTCCATTGTCCTCTACCCGGAAGACAATATCCTCCCCATCTTGCTGGACGTATACGTCAATGCGCCCTTCATCCACCAGCAGATCTAATCCGTGGTTGATGGCGTTTTCAATGATGGGCTGAAGGGTGATTTTGTTGCACAGGTAGTGCAGGCACTCGGGGTCCACGTGGAAGTGATAGGTAAATTGGTTTTTATACCGGTATTTCTGGATTTGCAGGTAGCTCTCTGCGTGCTCAATTTCCCTGGAAATGGGGATGAGCTCATGGCCCTTGCTAATGCTGATGCGGAACAGACGGGCCAGGGCGTGGACCATTTTCACGGCATCGGCGTTACGACCCTGCTCGCACATCCAGGCGATGGAGTCCAGGGTGTTGTAGAGAAAATGGGGGTTAATCTGGGCTTGCAGAGCCTTGAGCTCGGTTTTCCGCAGATTGACCTCCTCCTCCCGCACGGTGTTCATCAGCTGTTGAATGCGCATGACCATGTGACCGAAGGAGCAGGACAATTCCTGTACTTCCCGAGTACCGCCCACGGGGTAGTAGTCGAAGTGGTCGGCATCGGACTCAAAGTCCTCCATGGCAGACTCCAGAGACCGGAGGGGGCGGGAGAGCAGGCGGGAGAGCAGCCAGCTGGTGAACAGGGCGGCCAGAAGCACCATGGCGGCAATGAGCAGGGACAGGTGCACCATCTCGCTGACGTTGCGGTTGACCAGCTCGTCCACGTAGCTGACACCCACCACCCGCCAATCGCTGCCCTCCACACTGGTGAGGGAATAGATGACGGTGTCATTGGCCCAAGCGCCGTCCTCCATTTGAGAGAGCTTGGCCGTGTCCTCGGATTTCAAGCCGGAGTAGAGCAACTGCTGCTGGGGGTGATAAACCATGTTGCCGTCCCCGTCCATCAAAAAGCAGTAGCCCCGCTGTCCAATGCTTACATTATTCATATAGCTGGAGATGCTGGAAAAGCTCAGATCCAGGGAGACCCAGGCGGCAGAGCCATCCTGGGGCAGGCGGGAAGTCATGGTGACCACCCAGGGGTAGTATCCCTCAAAAATACTCTCCACGTGGGGAGCGGACATGTAGGGCCCCTGGGAGGCCTGGGCTTTCTCCAGATCAAAGGAGAGGTTTTGGAGGATGTTGTCCTTGGGTTCGTGGTCGGGGGACCAGCACTGGAGCAGCTGGCCGTCGTGGGAATAGCTGGTCACCGCCACCACGTCGGGGCGGAACTCCAGAAAGGCGGACAGCAGCTCATCCCGGCTCTCGTCGGTCTCCGACATGGACTGCTCCACCAGTTCCATGGCCTGACGCATATCGGACAGGTAGTTGGAGACGGTGGTGGACACCTGAGACACGGCCTGCACACTGGTGGTGCGGGCGTTTTGTACCATGGCCTCCTGGTAGCGGTTTAAAAACAAAGCCAGAAAGCAGCACAGGGTGATGGCCACCACCCCCACCACCATGGCTACCAGGATGGTGGTGATGCGCAGGCCGGTCTGGACGTTGTTTTTGCTCAAGCCTGGCCACCCGCCTTTTCCGCCTCCAGCCTGCGGCGCAGGGCATTGGGGGACTCGCCGCAATACTTCTTAAAGCAGTAGCTGAAGTAGTGCTGATCGGTGTAGCCACAGCGCTGGGAGATGTCCTGGATTTTCAGATTGGAGTTGATGAGCAGTTCCCGGGCCGCTTCCATGCGCTTGCGGATGAGAATGTTGATAAAGGTCTCTCCGGCATATTTCTTGATGCAGGAGCTTAAGTGGTTGGGGCTGACGTCCAGCATGGCGCTCAGGGACACCAGAGAGAGGTTGACGTCCATATAGTGCTGGTCCAGAGCCTCCAGGGCCCGCTGACACAGGTTGTTTCCGCCTTTGATGGAGGGGGCCAAGTCGCTGATAAACTGCACGCAGCTCTCCGACGGGTCCCCTTGGCGCAGGGCCTCCATGGCCTCCTTGTAGGCACCGTGCAGGGCGGTGAGGGAGCGTACCATGCGGCTGACCCCGATGCGGCAGCGTCGGCCCAAAATGCGGGAGGCCATCTGGGGAATCTCGTCGGCCAGAATGTGCAGATACTCCTCAAAGTCCGAGGGGTTGCCCAGCAGGACCGAGATGACCTTGCCAGCGGAGAAAAAGCTCAGGCCCCGCAGGTATTTGGCGGCCAGAGTGTCCACCGACGCCACAAAGGCGGGGGTGGTGCAGTTGTTTCCCTCGTCGTCCAGCAGGGAGGACACCATCACCGTGTAGCAGGGCTTGTCCAGGTTGTCCCGCAACAGGCCGCACTGGCGGCCGTATTCCAGGGCCTGCTCCTCGTTGCCTGGCTCGGAGTAGGCATCCAGCACCAGGGGCATGAGCATGGCGGCCTGGAGATCGTGCTCTACATTACGGGAGGAGGCCTGGCGGAACATGGCGAACTGGGCATCGATCTTCTGGCGGATGATGCGCAGCTCAGCCCCCAGGCCTTCCAGCGTCAGGGGCTTGAGCATGTAGCTGATGATGTTGTACTGAATGGCCTGCTTGGCATATTCAAAATCATCGTAGCCGCTGAGAAAGGCGATGTTGGTGGCAGGGCGTACCTCTCGCACATGGCGGGCCAGCTCAATGCCCGAGATAAAAGGCATGCGGATATCGGTGAGCAGCAGATCCGGCTCATATTGCTCCACCAGCTGGAGGGCATCCAGTCCGTTGCTGGCGCTGCCCAATAGATTGAATCCGTACTCCTGCCATGGAATCATGGAGCATACGGCTTCCCGGAGTTCGTCCTCGTCATCGGCGACAATGACCGTGTACAGTGTCTTAGTGGCCATGGGGGTATCGATCCTTTCTCTATGTCTCAGAAGGGTGGAAGCACACACAGGGTGGTACCCAACGGAATGGACAAAAAATGATTGCAGACTTCTTTTTAGTATAGCAGATTTGCAGGGCAGAGACAAACACTTCTTGGAGGGAATTGTAAAATCAGCTGTTTCCCAGCCGGGTGACGGTCATAGATACGGCATCGGCCAGATAGTTGCCGCCAAAGGGGGCTACCTGGAGGGTGGTGGGCACGTCAGTGACCGAGATGGGGACGGTGAAGGACACCTCCGAGGACTGGGTGGCATTTTGAAAGGTGAAGGGCACCGAGGCCCCGGGCTGCACCGAGCCGTTGACCTCCAAGGAGGTATTGATGTTTACGGGAAAGGTGTTGTTGGCGGTGGGGGTGATGACGCCGTGAAACTCCACCGAGTACACCCCGGGCTGGTTGATGGTGAAGGTGTCACTGCCCGAGGTGTGGCTGATGTCAGTGCCCAGGCTCAGAGCGTTGCGGTCAAAGGTGATGGGGATACCGGAGGCCCCGGGCTGGGGCGGGGTGGAGTAGGAGGACACCAGACTGACGGGCTGAGTGGCACCGGGCAGGCCCTGGGGAATGGTGAAGTTGAGCACGGCGTTTTGGGCGGTGCCGGAATTGGTCACCTCCGCCGGAGTGCCCGGGGCCCCAGTGGTGACCGTGCCAATGGTCACCGTGGCGGCGACTCCGGGAGGCCCAGGTGGACAGACACAGGGCTGGGGGATATAGAGGGAGCAGAGGGGAGAACAGACGTTGCGGCTTGCACGGCAGACCGGACAGTGACAGGAACAGTGTCGGCGCATGGAAATCCTCCTTACTTCGGTAGGCTACCCCATGCTATGCTCCATTTACAGAAATGGTTTCAGCAAACCGCGAAATTTCCGTTGACGAACGGTGGGGGAGGTGTACAATAGAATTCATATAAGGTATGGGGCGGCGAGATCGCCCTGGATTTACCGGAGAGGAGTGAAGGCATGCAGTACCACATTCAATTGGATGCGCCCATGCTGGAGGGGGCGGAATATGCCATCCTGGCAGGAGACCCCGGCCGCATTGAGGCCATCGCTCAGCACCTGGAGCGGCCCAAACGCCTGGGCCAGAACCGGGAATACACCAGCTTCCTGGGCTATGTGCAGGGCCGGCCAGTGCTGGTAATGTCCCACGGCATCGGCGGACCGTCCACCGCCATTGCGGTGGAAGAGCTGGCCCAGCTGGGCATCAAGACCATGATTCGCGTGGGTACCAGCGGCGGCATGCAGCAGCAGGTGCGGGCTGGGGATGCGGTGATTGTCCAGGCTGCCATTCGCCAGGACGGCACCAGCCGGGAATACCTGCCCATTGAGTACCCGGCTGTGGCGGACTTCGATGTGACGGCCGCCCTGAAACAGGCGGCCCTCCGGCTGGGCCAGCGCCACCATGTGGGAGTGGTGCAGTGCAAGGACAGTTTCTATGGCCAGCACTCCCCCCAGCGCATGCCAGTGAGCTATGAGCTGCTCTCCAAGTGGGATGCCTGGATTCAGGGAGGCGCTCTGGCCAGCGAGATGGAGACGGCAGCCCTGTTCACCGTGGCTTCAGTGCTGCGGGTGCGGGCGGGGGCCGTCATGCTGTGCATCTGGAACCAGGAGCGGGACAAGGCGGGCCTGCCCCACGAGGAGTGCCACGACACCCAGGGGGTTATCCACCTGGCCGTTCAGGCGGTGGCGGAACTCATGGCTCAGGATGGGCAGTGAGAGGGAAAATATGCCCTGTAAACATATGGTAATTATTGACATGCGGCCTTTTGTGGTGTATGATAGCGTGTACCGGACAGGGAGGACTCTCTGTTTTGGTGAAAGGGATATCACTTAACAGCCCTTGGTACAGCCCGATCATTGGCTGGATACACAACAGGAGGACAATCGGTGAAACATTCAATACGCAAAGGAATTCTGCTCAGTGCCTTGTTGGGAGCGTTTCTCTTGACCAGCGGGTGCACGGCAGGAATGGCCCAGCAGCCCCAGGAACATCCCATCGCAGAACAGCAGAAAACGGAGGTGGAGGCCACCCCGGAACCCACCCGTACCCCCGAGGTAGGGGGCAAGGGAATTGCCGCGGTGGAGGAGCCGGAGGGACCGCTGGCCCCCAGTGGAAAGAGCTACGAGTACTATGAGACGGTAGAGCCCACCTATGTGGATGGCGTACTGCTGGTCAATAAAGAGTATGCCCTGCCCCGGGATTATGGAAACGGGGAGGACGCCACAGCCTATCAGGCCTTGCTCAAGCTTCAGCGGGCGGCTCGGTGGGCTGGCTATTCCATGGACCTGATGAGCGGATACCGTTCCTTTGAGACCCAGGAGGAGCTGTACAACGACTATGTGGCGGTGGACGGCGTGGAGAAAGCGGACACCTACTCCGCTTGGCCGGGCCACTCGGAGCATCAGACCGGACTGGCCTTTGATGTGGGTTGGGTGGACCTGCAATTTGCGGACACCCCAGCGGGACGCTGGCTGGCCAACCACGCCCACGAGTACGGGTTCATCATCCGCTATCCCAAGGGGAAGGAAGACATCACTGGGTATCAGTACGAGCCCTGGCACATCCGCTACCTGGGGGTGGAGTTGGCCACCAAGGTACACCAGAGTGGACTGTGCTTGGAGGAGTACCTGGGCGTGGCACAAACTGCATAAAAACGAAAAAGCATAAGGTGAAAATCGGTCGTCGTTGTTTGCTGAGGCATACAAGGACGATCGTTTTTTTAAACGGCTGTTAGGTAAAAGCATTTTGACAAGAGTTTTACCCTCTTGTCAAAGCCTTTTGATGGAAAAAACATCGGCCGATTTGTTAAACTGAAGATCAGAGGAGGATGGATATGCAGATTGGAGACAAGCTGAGAAAGGCCCGAGAAGAACATCAACTCACCCAGTCACAAATGTCAGAACAATTGATGGTGTCCAGACAGACCATTTCAAACTGGGAGACAGGGAAGTCGCTGCCAGACATTTTGAGCGTTCTTCGGATCAGTGAGGTGTATCAAATTAGCCTGGACGAGTTGTTGAAAGGAGACAAGGCGATGTTGGAAAACATGGAAAAGGAAGCGGAGCAGAGAAAGGCTGAAAAAACGGTCCTCACCGTGGCGTGGATCTCCATTTTAGTGGGAATCCTCGTCCTGATACTGGGCCATGCCTTGGAAGGTTATCCAGTGGTGGATTTTCTCAGCGGAGCCACACCATGGGGTTTGTTGGGGGTGACGTTTTTGCTTTGGATCTTGTCTCTGAACAGGCAAAGCAAACAGAACAAGGAATGACCAGCGATTTGAGAGTTTGACTATGGTACGGGCTTTTGAGTGATGGACAAAGGAACAAAGCTGTGTTACTATGTGCATACTCAGATAAAAGGGGGCAAAAGCATGATTGACTTTGAAAACGCCGACTTTCTCAAGCTGAAAGAAGTGGACAATGACACCTACGCCCAGCGCCTCACGCCTATGTTTGCGCCGGGGGAGGAGATGGTGGCCTCCTTCCGTACCGTGCGGGATGGCGTGGTATTCACCAACCGGCGGGTGATCACCATCAATATGCAGGGGCTGACGGGAAAGCGGACCGACTACACCTCGCTGCCCTATAAGCGGATTCAGGCCTTTTCCGTGGAGACCTCCGGGGTGTTTGACCTGGACAGTGAGCTGGAGCTGTGGTTCAGCAGCCTGGGCCGGGTCCGGTTTGAGTTCACGGCTGGAGCGGATGTGGCCCGTATCTGTTCCGTGATCTCCCAGTATGCGCTGTAACCTTCCAGAGACAAAAAGAGACTCCATGTTCCGTAATGGAACCTGGAGTCTCTTTTTCTTATGGGATTACTTGCGCTCCATAATCACCTTGGCAATCTGGATCACGATGGTGGGGATGAGGGCCAGGCCCACGATCTCGCCCAGGTTGGCCACCCCAAAGGCGGGGGAGACCATAAACAGGGAGTTGAGACCGGGGACAAAGAGCACCAGCATCAGCAGTACCACGCCAGCCAGGAAGGCCCAGATGGAGGCCTTATTGCTGGAGAACTTCAGCCGGAAGATGGACTCGGCGCCTCGGCAGTTGAAGCCGTGGAACAGGCGGGCCAGAGTCAGAGTGGAGAAGGCCATGGTGGTAGCCAGAGCGGCGTCGCCATTCTGATAGCCCAGATAGAAGGCAATCATGGTGACAATGGCGATGAACAGACCCTGGATGCCGATACGGGCCAGCAGAGGCCGGGCGAGGATGGGCTCCTTGGGGTCACGGGGCTTCTGGTTGAGCAGCCCACGGCGGGCGGGCTCCATGCCGATGGCGATGGCGGGCAGGGAGTCGGTGAGCAGGTTGATAAACAGCAGGTGCACGGCCTCAAAGGGAGCGGGCAGGGCCATCAGGGAGGCGTACACCACGCAGAAGATACCGGCGGTGTTGCCGGAGAGCAGGAACTGAATGGCGTTTTTAATGTTGGCGTACACGCTGCGGCCGTTGACCACCGCCTTGACGATGGTGGCAAAGTTGTCGTCGGCCAGAATCATGGAGGCGGCATCCTTGGACACCTCGGTGCCGGTGATGCCCATGGCCACGCCGATGTCGGCCTTTTTCAGGGCGGGGGCGTCGTTGACGCCGTCACCGGTCATGGACACGATGTTACCCCGGCGCTGCCAGGCGTTGACGATGCGGATTTTGTGCTCCGGGGACACACGGGCGTAGACGGAGACAGAGGCCAGGCAGGCGTCCAGCTGCTCGTCGGTCATGTTGTCCAGCTCCACACCGGACAGGGCCTGATCGCCCTCCTGGAAGATGCCCAACTGTTTGGCGATGGCGGTGGCGGTAATCTTGTGGTCGCCGGTGATCATGATGGTGCGAATGCCGCCCTGCTTGGCGTCTGCCACGGCCTGAATGGCCTCGGGGCGGGGCGGGTCGATCATGGAGATGAGGCCCAGGAAGGTGAATTCCTGTTCATCGTCCAGGGACAGGGGACGAATGGCGTCCAGCTCCCGGTAGGCGAAGGCCAGCACACGCAGGCCCTCGGTGGACAGCTGGGTGTTGACCCGGCCGATCTCCTCTTTCATCTCCTGGGTCAGAGGCACCCGGCCCTCGCTGGTGAGCAGCCACTTGGAGCGGTCCAGCAGCACGTCCATGGCACCCTTGGTGAAGAGGGTGGGGACGCCGTCAATGTCGTGGAGGGTACTCATGAGCTTGCGGTCGGAGTCGAAGGCCAGCTCGCCCAGACGGGGGTGCTGCACTCGGTAAGTCACCTCTTCCACCCCGAAGTGCTCGCCCAACATCACCAGGGCCACCTCGGTGGGGTCGCCGATGGAGGTGCCGGTCTCCTCCTCGTGGGTGGCGTCGCTGGCCAGCAGAGCGGCCTTCAGAAGCAGGCGCTGGACGTGGTTGGCCAGGTTTAAGTCCTTGCCCTCCACCAGAGCGCCGTCGGCGTACACCTTTTGGGGAGTCATCTTGTTCTGGGTCAGGGTGCCGGTCTTATCCGAGCAGATGACGGACACGCAGCCCAGGCTCTCCACGGCCTTCAGGTCCTTCATGATGGCGTTTTGTTTGGCCATCTTCTGGGTACCCATGGCCAGCACGATGGTAACGATGGAGGACAGGGCCTCGGGGATGGCGGCCACGGCCAGAGCCACGGCAAACATCAGAGCATCCAGAATCTCCATGTTGCTGCGGAACACGGACAGGCCAAAGACGATGGCGCAGATGACCATGATGACGATGGCCAGCTTGGCGCTGAAGTTGTCCAGGCTCTCCTGGAGGGGGGTCTTGCGCTGCTGGGTCTGATTCATCAAGGTGGCGATCTTACCTAGCTCGGTGTTCATGCCGGTGGCGGTGACCAGCACGGTGGCACGGCCATAGGTGACCAGGGAGCCGGAGAAGACCATGTTCTTCTGGTCGCCCAGAGCCACCTGGTCGGCGTGGATGACGTCGGCGATCTTGTCCACGCCTTCGCTCTCACCGGTGAGGGAGCTCTCATTGACCTTGAGGGAGTAGTTTTCCAGAATGCGGCCGTCGGCCACCACCATGTCGCCGGCCTCCAGCAGCACGATGTCGCCGGGGACGATCTGGGTGGAGGGGATCTCCATGCGCTTGCCGTCCCGTAGCACTTTCGCTGTGGGGGAGGACATGGCTTTCAGGCTCTCCAGGGATTTTTCCGCCTTGAAGTACTGCACGGTACCCAGAATGGCGTTGAGGATGAGCACGGCGATGATGACAATGGTGCTCTCCAGATTGCCGGAGGCGGCGGAGATGAGGGCAGCGATGATGAGGATGATCACCAGTAGGTCTTTGAACTGCTCGGCAAAGACCTGGAGCACACCCTTTTTCTCGCCCTCAGCCAGCTGGTTGGGGCCGAACTGCTGGGCCCGAGCTTGGGCTTCCTGGCCAGACAGTCCGTTGGCACTGGTTTTCTGAGTCTCCAGGGCCTGCTGTGGGGTTTGTTTGTAGTAGGCGTCTGTCATTGGTATTCCTTCCTTCCATGTGTTGAGTTGGGGGCGGAGAGGCAAAATAAAAAAGACCCTCCGCCAACTGCCCGCAAAGCGACAGTTGTCGAAAAGTCTTGTTACCACACAGGGTGCATACCGCCAGGCCAGCACGCTGACCGAGGTGTTGACGGCATAGCTTCAAACTACTCCCTTTTCAACTGCCGTCATTCTATCATGGGGGTGTGAGAAAGTCAAGGATGAATTTCCCTTTGCCCAGGATGGACGGAGGTACCTTCTCAGTATTTCCAGAGAATAGGGGCAGTAAACGGGAGCGGCGTGCCATCGCCGCTCCCGTTTCCAGGTTACAGCCCGCTGTTTCCATAGTTGGACAGCACCCGGGCGGAGGGGTCGTCCACGTTGCACCCCTGCCAGGTCTTGTTGGGCATCCAGAAGTCCGTCACCATCTGACTCTGGCCGGGATAGTGGGCTTCAAACAGTTCCCGGTAGAGCAGAGACTCCTTGGTGAAGGGCTGGGCATGGGTGTAGACCTTGCGCCGAGCCTGGAATTCTTGGTCGGTGTAGCAGGTCTCTGCATAGGCTTTCAGGTCGTCCACCATGGAGTGGCCCACGGCGTCGGAGAAGGCCGCCTTCTCCCGGTAGAGAATGTGCAGAGGCAGCCAATCCCCTTCAAATGCACGGCGTAGCAAGTATTTTCCCTTGCCATAGGTGTTGCACTTCAGACGGGGGTCAATGGCCATCACATAGCGCACAAAGTCCAGGTCACCAAAGGGCACCCGGGCCTCCAGAGCGTTCACCGAGATGCACCGGTCTGCCCGCAGCACGTCGTACATGTGGATTTCCCGAATCCGCTTGGCGGCCTCCTTCTGGAAGGCCTGGGGGGAGGGGGCGAAGTCGGTGTACTTGTAGCCGAACAGCTCGTCGGAGATCTCCCCGGTGAGGAGCACCCGGATGTCCGTGCGTTCATGGATGGCCTTGCACAGCAGATACATGCCAATGCTGGCCCGGATGGTGGTGATGTCGTAGGTGGCCAGCAGCTCCACCACTGGCTCCAGGGCGGTGAGCACATCCTGCCGGGTGATGATGACCTCGGTGTGGTCGCTGCCGATGTAGTCGGCCACCTCCCGGGCGTATTTCAGGTCGATGGCATCCCGGTCCATGCCGATGGCAAAGGTGCGGATGGGGGTGGGGGACGCTTTGGCGGCGACTGCGCACACCAGAGAGGAGTCCAGCCCGCCGCTGAGGAGAAAGCCCACCGGGGCGTCGGACACCAGACGTTTTTGAATCCCAGCCACCAGCTTTTCCCGGATGTTGGTGCAGATGGTGTCCAGGTCTCCCTCCACCACCTGGTCCACGCGGGTCATGTCTGCATAGCGCACAAACTGTCCGTCCAGATAGTAGTGGCCAGGGGGGAAGGGGAGAATGCGGCCCACCAGCCCCACCAGGTTTTTGGGTTCGCTGGCAAAGAGAATGGCCCCGGCCTGGTCGTAGCCGTAGTATAGGGGACGAATGCCCAGAGGGTCCCGGGCGGCGATGACGTGGCCACCCTGGGTGTCCAGAATGATACAGGCAAACTCCGCATCCAGCTGGGCAAACAGGTCCACTCCGTGCTCGAAATAGAGGGGGAGGAGAATCTCACAGTCGGACTGGCTCTGAAAGGTGTATTTATCCTTGAGTTGTTTCCGTATGGCCTCAAAGCCGTATAGTTCCCCGTTGCACACCCCATAGCAGCCATGGAGAACGAAGGGCTGCATTCCCTGGGGCTGTAGCCCCATAATGGCCAGGCGGTGGAAGCCCAGCAGCCCCATTCCGGTGTCCACAATGCGGGAGTTGTCCGGGCCCCGGGACTTGGTTTTGTAGAAGCCTTGGGTAAATGCCGTCACGTCAGCGTTTGGGGTGCAATATCCCATAATGGAACACATGTTGATGCCTCCTTGTGCGCCTGTGCCCATACCTCGGTGGAGGTATGGGCACAGGCATGTATATTCAAATAGGTATCGTGATTACCGAACCCCGAACAGCAGCTGTCCGTAGGAGGGGTAGGGCCAGAAGGAACTGGCGGTGATGGTCTCGGCCTGGTCCACCGCCTGGCGCAGCTGGGCCATGGTGGGGAGCATCTTGTCCCGCACCGCCTCCGAGGTGGCGGTGACATCTTCCATCTGCTCCACGCGGCTGGTCACCGCCTCCAGGGCCTCCATGCCCTGGGCGATCTGGTCGGTGAGGGTGCTCAGCTGCTCCAGCAGCTTGGTCTCGTGGGTGCAGGGCAGAGTGTCCACCACACTGCGTTTGGCAGCGATGCCCTGGGCCACATGGGTGGCGTAGCTCTGCACGGCGGGGAGAATGTCCTGGCGGGCCATGTCGATCATGGTGTTGGCCTCGATCTCCACCGTCTTGCAGTAGTTGTCCAGCATGATCTCACAGCGGGAGTGGAGCTCGGGCACGGAGAATACCCCGTGGCGGGTGAGCATCTCCACGTTTTTCTCGTGGAGCAGGTAGGGCATACAGTCGGCGGTGGTGGGCAGGTTGAGCAGCCCACGGGCTTTCGCCTCTTCAATCCAGCTCTCATCGTAGCCGTTGCCGTCAAAGAGAATGCGCTTGTGCTGGCGAATGACGTCCCGGAGAATGTGGTGGATTTCCGCCACCCGATCCTGGGCCTGTTCCAGGCGGTCGGCGTACTGGCGCAGGGACTCCGCCACAGCGGCGTTGAGCATCATGTTGGCACAGGCGATGGAGTTGGAGGAGCCCAACATGCGGAACTCAAACTTGTTGCCGGTGAAGGCGAAGGGGGAGGTGCGGTTGCGGTCGGTGGTGTCCCGGGGCAGCGGGGGCAGGGCGTGGACGCCCAGCTTCACGCGCTCGGCCTGGGGGGCGGTGTACTGGCTGCCCTCCTCCATGGACTTGAGAATGCCGGACAGCTCATCCCCCAGGAAGATGGACACCACGGCGGGGGGCGCTTCATGGGCGCCCAGGCGGTGGTCGTTGCCAGCGGTGGCCACAGACAGCCGCAGCAGATCCTGGTAGTCGTCCACCGCCTGGATGACGGCACACAGGAAGAGGAGGAACCGGGTGTTCTCGTGGGGCTTGGCGCCGGGGGAGAGAAGGTTCACTCCGGTGTTGGTGGCCATGGACCAGTTGTTGTGCTTGCCCGAGCCATTGACTCCGGCAAAGGGCTTTTCATGGAGCAGACACACCAGACCGTGCTTGGCAGCCACCTTCTGCATGATCTCCATGGTCAGCTGGTTGTGGTCGGTGGCGATGTTGGTGGTGGTGTAGATGGGGGCCAGCTCGTGCTGCGCGGGAGCCACCTCGTTGTGCTGGGTCTTGGCCAGAATGCCCAGCTTCCACAGCTCCTCGTTGAGCTCCTCCATGTAGGCGGCCACCCGCTCCTTGATGTTGCCGAAATAGTGGTCGTTGAGCTCCTGCCCCTTGGGGGAGCGGGCGCCGAAGAGGGTGCGCCCGGTGTAGATGAGGTCGGGACGCTGGTCGTACAGCTTCCGATCCACCAGGAAGTACTCCTGTTCCGGGCCCACCGAGGTGCGCACCGACTTCACATCGGTGTCCCCCAGCAGATGGAGCACCCGCAGAGCCTGGCGGTTCAGAGCCTCCATGGAGCGCAGCAGGGGAGTTTTCTTGTCCAGGGCCTCGCCGCCGTAGGAGCAGAAGGCGGTGGGAATGCACAACGTCTTGCCCTTGATGAAGGCGTAAGAGGTGGGGTCCCAGGCGGTGTAGCCCCGGGCCTCAAAGGTGGCCCGCAGTCCGCCGGAAGGGAAGGAGGAGGCGTCGGGCTCCCCTCGGATGAGCTCCTTGCCGGAAAACTCCATAATCACCCCACCATCCGGGGCGGGGGAGATGAAGCTGTCGTGCTTCTCGGCGGTGACGCCGGTCATGGGCTGGAACCAGTGGGTGAAGTGGGTAGCCCCCTGCTCCACCGCCCAGTCCCGCATGGCGGCGGCCACCACATTGGCCACGGGCAGGTCCAGGGGCGTTCCCTCCTCCATGGTACAGCGCAGGGAACGGTAAATATCTTGAGGAAGGCGGGCCTTCATCACACGCTGGTCAAATACCTGACTTCCAAAATAGCTGGGCACGTTGGTCATGTTCATCCATCCTCTCCAGAAAATAAAAACGGACAGCAACGTCATAGAATTAAGCTCCATGACGTCGTTGTCCGTTGGATGGGCCTATGATACGCCCCGTTTTCGCCAAAGTCAAGTGTGAAAATGCTGCAAAGTGAAGTGACTGTTTCTGGCAGAAACTTGTGAAAACTGCCATTTGTGTTCCAGGGGGTTGACAAGCTCCGGGGGTGTGTCGTATACTTTAACGAAATAAATAGTCCGCGCGCGGCGCACGGATGTATTTACCAATAGGAGATTGACAAGGGTGTCAAGGAATCCCACGGACAAGGTGGTCTGAGGGTTCTTTGGCGCCCTTGTGTTCGTTTTACAGATATTCCAAAGGGGGAGTCACCATGACAAAGCCATCCATGCAAACCCTATACTGCCCGCAGCTGGAGCATGACAACTGCGGCATCGGGGCCGTTGTGGACATCCACGGCCGGAAAACCCATCAAATTGTGGCAGATGCCCTACACATTGTGGAAAACCTGGAACACAGGGCCGGAAAAGATGCCCAGGGGAAGACCGGAGACGGCGTGGGCATTCTGGTTCAGATCAGCCACCGCTTTTTCACCAAGGTATGTGCCCAATTGGGCATTGCTCTGGGCGGGGAGCGGGAATACGGCGTTGGCATGTTCTTCTTTCCCCAGGACGAACTGAAACGCAGCCGGGCCATGAAGATGTTCGAGGTCATTGTGGCCAAGGAGGGGCTGGAGTTTTTGGGCTGGCGTCCAGTGCCCACCGCCCCCCAGGTCCTGGGGGAGAAGGCTCTGGCGTGTATGCCTGCCATCTACCAGTGCTTTGTGAAAAAGCCCAAGGACATCCCGGCGGGGCTGGCCTTTGACCGAAAGTTGTACATGGTGCGCCGGGTCTTCGAGCAGAGCAACGACAACACCTATGTGCCCTCTCTGTCCAGCCGCACCATGGTCTATAAGGGGATGTTCCTGGTGGGGCAGCTGCGCACCTTCTTTTTGGATTTGCAGGATGAGGACTTCGACTCTGCTATTGCCCTGGTGCACTCCCGCTTCTCCACCAACACCAACCCCAGCTGGGAGCGGGCCCACCCCAACCGCTTCATTGTCCACAACGGGGAGATCAACACCATCCGGGGCAACGCCGACAAGATGCAGGCCCGGGAGGAGACCATGTCCACCCCCGCCTTCTCGGAGGACGACTTGACCAAGGTGCTGCCGGTCATCCACGCCGACGGCTCCGACTCGGCCATGCTGGACAACACCCTGGAGTTTCTGGTCATGAGCGGCATGGAGCTGCCTCTGGCGGTGATGGTGGCCATCCCCGAGCCCTGGAGCCACAACGACACCATCTCCCAGCCCCTCCGGGACTTCTACCAGTACTACGCCACCATGATGGAGCCCTGGGACGGCCCCGCCTCCATTCTGTTCTCCGACGGCGATGTGATGGGAGCGGTGCTGGACCGCAACGGCCTGCGCCCCTCCCGCTACTATATCACCAGCGACGGGCGGCTCATCCTCTCCTCGGAGGTGGGAGTGCTCCCCATCCCGGAGGACCAGATTGTCACCAAGGAGCGGCTGCACCCGGGAAAGATGCTGCTGGTGGACACGGTACAGGGCCGGGTGTACTCGGACCAGGAGATCAAGGAGCGCTACGCCGGGAAGGAGCCCTATGGAGAGTGGCTGGACAGCAACCTGGTGGAGCTCCACGACTTGAAGGTTCCCAACCAGCCGGTGCCCCCTCTGAGCCGGGAGTACTGCGCCCGGCTGCAAATGGCCTTTGGCTACACCTATGAGGAGTACCGCAACAGCGTGTGCGCTATGGCCCTCAATGGCAGCGAGCCCATTGGGGCCATGGGTGTGGACACCCCTCTGGCGGTGCTCTCCGACCAGTATCAGCCCCTGTTCCACTACTTCAAGCAGATGTTCGCCCAGGTCACCAACCCGCCCATCGACTCGGTGCGGGAGAAAATCGTCACCTCCACCACCGTCTACGCCGGGAAAAACGGCAATCTGCTCCAGGAGCAGCCGGAGAACTGCCGGGTGCTGAAAATCAACAACCCCATTTTGAACGACCTGGATTTGTTGAAGATCAAGACCATGAACCGCCCCGGCTTCCAGGTGGCCACGGTCTCCATCCTCTACTATAAAAATACCCCCATGGATCGGGTGCTGGAGCAGCTGTTTGTCCAGGTGGACAAGGCCTACCGCAAGGGAGCCACCATCCTCATCCTCTCCGACCGTGGGGTGGACGAAAACCACGTGGCCATTCCGTCCCTGTTGGCGGTATCGGCGGTGCACAA
The DNA here is from genome assembly GCF_002160275.1 of Pseudoflavonifractor sp. An187. Taxonomy (NCBI): domain Bacteria; kingdom Bacillati; phylum Bacillota; class Clostridia; order Eubacteriales; family Oscillospiraceae; genus Pseudoflavonifractor; species Pseudoflavonifractor sp. An187. The sequence continues at coordinate 157,814 of NZ_NFKG01000002.1, forward strand.
GTACCTGGTGAAGACCAAGAAGTGCACGGCCATGTCCCTCATCCTGGAGTCCGGGGAGCCCCGGGAGGTGCACCACTTCGCCTGCCTGCTGGGCTATGGCGCCTGCGCCGTCAACCCCTACCTGGCCCACGCCACGGTGGCTCAGCTGGTGCAGGACGGGCTGCTGCAAAAGGATTATTATGCTGCGGTGGAGGATTACGACCACGCCATCCTCCAGGGCATCGTGAAGATCGCCTCTAAAATGGGCATCTCCACCATTCAGTCCTACCAGGGCAGCCAGATTTTCGAGTGCATCGGCATCAGCCGGGAAGTCATCGACACCTACTTTACCGGTACCATCAGCCGCATCGGCGGCATCACCCTGGAGGATATCGCCGCCCAGGCCGATGCCCAGCACTCCAAGGCCTATGACCCCCTGGGGCTGGCGGTGAATCTGACTCTGCCCTCGGTGGGCCGCCACAAGATGCGCAGCCAGGGGGAGGAGCACCGCTACAATCCCCAGACCATCCACCTGTTGCAGCAGTCCACCCGCACGGGAGACTACCAGATGTTCCGGCAGTATACCGCCCAGGTGGACCAGGAGAACTTCGGCACCCTCCGCTCCCTCATGGAGTTCAACTACCCGGAACAGGGGGTGCCTCTGGACGAGGTGGAGAGCGTGGAGAGTATTGTCACCCGCTTCAAGACCGGGGCCATGTCCTATGGCTCCATCTCCCAGGAGGCCCATGAGGCCCTGGCGGTGGCCATGAACCGCCTTCACGGAAAGTCCAACAGCGGCGAGGGCGGCGAGAGTGACGAGCGGCTGGAGTCGGCGGGCACCGACCATGACCGCAGCTCCGCCATCAAGCAGGTGGCCAGCGGCCGCTTCGGCGTCACCAGCCGCTATCTGGTCAGCGCCAAGGAGCTGCAAATCAAAATGGCCCAGGGCGCCAAGCCCGGCGAGGGGGGACACCTGCCCGCCCAGAAGGTGTACCCCTGGATTGCCAAGACCCGCCACTCCACCCCCGGCGTGAGCCTCATCTCGCCGCCGCCCCACCACGACATCTACTCCATTGAGGACCTGGCCCAGCTCATCTATGACCTGAAAAACGCCAACAAGTACGCCCGCATCTCGGTGAAGCTGGTGTCTGAGGCTGGCGTGGGCACCGTGGCCGCCGGTGTGGCCAAGGCGGGCGCCCAGGTGATTTTGATCTCCGGGTACGACGGCGGTACCGGAGCCGCCCCCCTGAGCTCCATTTTGGATGCGGGCCTGCCCTGGGAGCTGGGCCTGGCGGAGACCCACCAGACCCTGCTGAAAAATGATCTCCGGGATCGGGTGCGCATTGAGACCGACGGCAAACTCATGAGCGGAAAGGACGTGGCCGTGGCCACCCTGCTGGGTGCCGAGGAGTTCGGCTTTGCCACCGCCCCCCTGGTCACCCTGGGGTGTGTGATGATGCGGGTGTGCAACCTGGACACCTGCCCCATGGGCGTGGCCACCCAGAACCCGGAACTGCGCCGTCGGTTCATGGGCAAGCCCGAGTATGTGGAAAACTTCATGCGCTTCATCGCCCAGGAGCTGCGGGAGTACATGGCCAAGCTGGGCGTGCGCACCATCGACGAGATGGTGGGCCGCACCGACTTGCTTCGCCAGAGAACCGATTTGACGGGCAACGCCGCCCAGGTGGATTTGAGTGGTATTCTGGCTCAGGTCCCGGACAGCCAGACCATCTTTGACCCCCAGCACGCCTACGACTTCCACCTGGAGCGCACCAAGGACGAGCAGGTGCTGCTCAAGAGCGCCAAGATCAAGGACAGCCTGTCCAGTGGCCGGGCCCACACCGTGGAGGTGAAGCTATTGAACACCGACCGCAGCTTCGGCACCCTGCTGGGCTCCGAGCTCACCCGCCGGCATCCCCACGGCCTGCCCCAGGACACCATCACCGTCCGCTGCCACGGGGCGGGAGGCCAGAGCTTCGGCGCCTTCATCCCCCAGGGCCTCACCCTGGAGCTGGAGGGGGACAGCAACGACTACTTCGGCAAGGGACTGTCCGGCGGCAAGCTGGTGGTGTATCCCCCCAAGCAGGCGAACTTTGTCCCCCATGAGAACATCATCATCGGCAACGTGGCCCTGTACGGCGCCACCTCCGGCCAGGCTTACATCAACGGCATGGCAGGGGAGCGGTTCTGCGTGCGCAACTCCGGCGCCCGTGCCGTGGTGGAAGGCGTGGGCGAGCACGGCTGCGAGTATATGACCGGCGGCTGTGTGGTAGTATTGGGTCCCACGGGCAAAAATTTCGCCGCCGGTATGAGCGGCGGCGTGGTGTACGTGTTGGACGAGGGCAACGCTTTGTACCGGAACCTGAACAAGGGCCAGGTGCTCATGGAGAAGGTGGAGAGCAAGTTCGACCGGGAGGAACTGCGGCAGATGCTCCAGGACCATATGGCCGCCACCGGCTCAGAGAAGGCCCGTCAGGTGCTGGACGACTTTGACGCCTATCTGCCCCGGTTCAAGAAGATCATCCCCGGGGAATATAAGAAGCTCATGCAGCTCTCCGCCCAATTTGAAGAGCAGGGCATGAGCCGGGAAGAGGCCCAGATCGAGGCGTTCTATGCCAGCGTGGCAGGAAAGGAAGGTTGAGGAAGATGGGAAAGCCCACAGGATTTATGGAATATCAACGTCAGAACGGGCCTTCCGTCCCGCCTCTGGAGCGCATTCAAACCTTTGACGAGTTCCACACCACCCTCACCCTCCAGCAGCAACAGCGGCAGGGGGCCCGGTGTATGGACTGCGGCGTCCCCTTCTGCCAGGCGGGGATGATGATCGGCGGCATGGCCTCCGGCTGTCCACTCCACAACCTGGTGCCTGAGATCAACGATCTGGTGTACCACGGCAACTGGGAGCAGGCATATATCCGCCTCAGCCGCACCCACTGCCTGCCCGAGTTCACCTCCCGGGTGTGTCCCGCCCTGTGTGAGGCGGCCTGCACCTGCGGGGAATACAGTGAGCCGGTCACCACCAAGGACAATGAGCGCCAGGTCATTGAGTACGCTTTTGCCCATGGCCTGGTGAGCGGGGAGCCCCCCAAGGTGCGCACGGGCAAGCGGGTGGCCGTGGTGGGCAGCGGCCCGGCCGGCCTGTCTGCGGCGCTGCTGCTCAATCAGCGGGGCCACTCTGTGACCGTGTTCGAGCGCCACGACCGCCCCGGCGGACTGCTGCGCTACGGCATTCCCAATATGAAGCTGGACAAGAAGGTCATCGACCGCCGCATTGCTCTCATGGAGCAGGCGGGGGTGGAATTCCGGTGCAATGTGGACGTGGGCCGCACCGTCACCGCCCAGGAGCTGCTGGAGGAGTATGACCGGGTGATTCTGGCCTGCGGGGCCAGCCAGCCCCGGGACCTGCCAGTGCCCGGGCGGGAGGCTCAGGGGGTGATGTTTGCTGTGGACTTCCTCACCCAGGTGACGAAAGAGCTGCTGGACAGCGACTTCCAAACCGTCCCCACCCACCTGGCAGAGGGCAAGCAGGTGCTGGTCATCGGCGGCGGCGACACGGGCAACGACTGTGTGGGCACCGCCATCCGCCTGGGGGCAGCGGGGGTGACCCAGCTGGAGATGATGCCCAAGGCCCCGGAGACCCGCACGCCCAGCAACCCCTGGCCCCAGTGGCCCCGGGTGCTAAAGACCGACTACGGACAGCAGGAGGCCATCGCTGTGTTTGGGGAAGACCCCCGCCGCTACCAGACCACGGTGAAGGAGTTCAAGCAGGACGCGGAGGGCAAGGTGTGCGGGGCCGTGCTGGTGAGCCTGGAGCCCAAAAAGGACGAGGCCACCGGACGGATGCAGATGGTCCCCGTGGAGGGCAGCGAGGTGGAGGTGCCCGCCGACTTGGTGCTCATTGCCGCAGGCTTTTTGGGCAGTGAGGAGTATGTGGCCCAGGCCTTCGGGGTGGAGCGGGACGGCCGCACCAACGTGGCCACCCAGCCCGGCGGCTATGAGACCAGCGTAGAGCGGGTGTTTACCGCCGGAGACATGCACCGGGGCCAATCCCTGGTGGTGTGGGCCATTGCCGAGGGCCGGGAAGTGGCCCGGGCGGTGGATGCCTCCCTCATGGGATACAGCAACCTATCATGATACAGAGAGTCCGGCACGGGGGTATCCTCGTGCCGGACTCCTTTTATTCCTGTTTACGGGCGTGCAGCTCTTCCACCAGGGCCCGAGAGCAGTGCTCGGTGATCTGGGCGATGGCGGCAATGGTGCCTGGGGTGTCGATGGCTTTTCCCTCACACATGGCGTAGTAGCCCCCGAAAATGGCGAAGTTGAGATAGACATTGAAGAACAAATCGTCCTCATATTGGGGATAGGCCTGGAAAATCCGCTCGTTCAGGGCGGCGTGGAGCTTTACCACGAAATTGCCCCGCTGGGGGCCGGAAAACAGCTTGTCAATCCGGGCAGACTGGGCGTAAAAGGCCAGAAACAGTTCCTGGGTGAACTCTTTGGGGTGCTCTACTACGTATTGAGGGTGGGGGAGGTTGTCCACCACCTGCTGGATGAGTTCCTGCTCCAACTGATCGGACAGGTGGTAGATGTCTGTGAAGTGGGTGTAAAAGGTGGACTTGTTGATTTCCGCCTTTTCACACAGCTCCTTGACCGTGATTTTCTCCAGGGGCTTGTGGGCCCGCAGCTCCATAAAGGCGGTGATGATACTCCGCCGGGTTTTCTTCACTCGAATGTCCATATGCCCCGTCCTTTCCCGACACTTTGCTGCAAAGGTTGGTTATCCGACCGCTGGCCTCAGCTGCTGGTGTGCAGCGGAGATCCTACCATGTATACTCTATTATAGTTGGAAAACCGACGATTGTCTAGAAATGTCAGGAGGTCGCCATGGACTTTTACGGATTTTACACGGGCCAGGAATTTGAGGCCTATCGCTTTCTGGGTGCCCAGGTGCAGGGGGACGGCAGCGTAGTTTTCCGCACCTTCGCCCCCAATGCCGCCAGCATCTCGGTGATCGGGGACTTCAACAGCTGGCAGGGCAGTGACATGCACAAGATCTACGACGGGAACTTCTGGGAGCTCACCGTTCCCCAGGTGGAAGTGGGGTCCCGGTACAAATTCCGCATCACCAGCCAGACCGGGAACACCATTGACCACTGTGACCCCTATGGATTTGGCAGCGAAAAGCGGCCCCATACCGCCTCTGTGGTCCACTCCCTGGATAGCTATTCTTTCCAGGATGGGGCGTGGATGGACCGCAGGGGAGAGGGGTACCAGCAGCCCCTGAACATTTACGAGGTGCACCTGGGCTCGTGGCAGAGAAAATCCGATGACCCTGACGACTGGTACACCTATGAGGAGCTGGCCCAGCGGCTTATCCCCTACGTCAAGGAGTGCGGCTATAACTATATTGAGTTGATGCCCCTGGCTGAGCACCCCTGTGATGCCTCCTGGGGGTATCAGGACACCGGATTTTTCAGCCCCACCTCCCGCTATGGAACCCCCGATCAGCTGCGGTTCTTCATTGACCAGTGCCACCAAAACCACATCGGGGTCATCATGGACTTTGTCCCGGTGCACTTTGCGGTGGATGACTACGCTCTGTGGAATTATGACGGCACTCCTCTCTACGAGTACCCCAACACTGCGGTGGGCCGCAGTGAGTGGGGCAGCTGCAACTTCATGCACTCCAGAGGGGAGGTCCGAAGCTTCCTCCAGTCGGCGGCTCTCTATTGGCTGAAGGAGTTTCACGTGGACGGCCTGCGCATGGATGCGGTGAGTAACCTCATCTACTGGCAGGGAGACCCGGGACGGGGGGAGAACCGGGGAGCCATCCAGTTTTTGCAGACTATGAACCAGGGCCTCAAGCAGCGCCTGCCCCACGCCCTGCTCATTGCCGAGGACTCCACCTCCTATTCCGGTGTGACCCGGGATGTGGCCCACGGCGGACTGGGCTTTGACTACAAGTGGGATTTGGGGTGGATGAACGACACCCTGTCCTACTTCCAGACCCCGCCCCAGATGCGGCCCCAGCACTATCACAAACTCACCTTCTCCATGATGTATTTCTATCAGGAGCGGTATTTGCTCCCCCTGTCCCATGACGAGGTGGTCCACGGCAAGGCCACCATCCTCCAGAAGATGCACGGGGACTATGAGGAGAAGTTCCCTCAGGCCAGAGCCCTGTACTGTTACATGATGGCCCATCCTGGGAAGAAACTCAACTTCATGGGCAATGAGATTGGGCAGTTCCGGGAGTGGGACGAGAGCAGGGAACAGGACTGGAATCTGCTCCGTTACCCCAAGCATGATGAACTGTTCCGGTTCATCCGGGACTTAAACCACCTGTACCTCAACCACTCCGCCCTGTGGCAGGAGGATGACCGAGAGCAGGGCTTCCGGTGGCTGGACTGCCACCAGGAGGAGCGGTGCATCTACGCCATGGAACGGCGCAGCGCCAAGGAGCGGCTGGTGTTCGTGTTCAACTTCTCCAACCAGACGCAGGACGGCTACCAACTCCCTGTGGAGGGGTGCACCGGACTGCGGCTCATCCTCTCCACGGAGTGGGAGGAGTACGGCGGAGGCGTGAAGCGAAATGAGGGCTTCTTACCTGTCCTGCATAACCAAGTTCAACTGTCTCTTCCGCCCTATTCCGGGCTGTGCCTGGCGGTGGAAGGGGAATAAACAACAAGGTCTGAAATCTCTAGGATTTCAGACCTTGTTGCACATGATTGGGTTGAAGCTCGTTGGCAGAGGGGCGGAACCGGAAGTAGATGTAGAAGGAGAGAAGCACATTGAGGGTGTCCGCTGTGATCTGGGACCAGATGATGCCGAACATGCCGAAGATGGCATTGAGGAGAAAGAGCATGGGGATATTGAGAAACAGCCACCGGGTCACACCCAGGAAGAGGGACACACGCCCTTTGCCGAAGGCCTGGAACAGGTACACGGTGAAGAAGCTCAGGAACATCAAAGGGGTGGCCAGTACCCGGATGCGGAGGAACTGGGAGGCCGACTCCACCGTCTGGGCGTCTCCGATGAACAGGTTGGAGAACTGGACGGCGAAAATCTCATACAGCGCAATGCTAATGGCCGCCACGATCAACCCCAGGCGGCGGGAGAGGCGGATGGCATCGTTCATCCGCTGCTGATTTCCCGCCGAGTAGTTGTAGGCCACCAGGGGCAGCATACCCTGGCAGATGCCCACCCCCACGTTCAGGGGGAACCGCTCCACTTTGAGGACGATGCCCACGGCGGCCAGAGCCACGTCGTGGTAGGACACCATCAGCTTATCAATGACCACATAGTCCAAATCGAAGAGCAGGGTGGTGATGGCGGAGGGAATGCCCACCCCGAACACCGCCACAATGCTGCTGCGCTGGGGTAGGCCTGCCTTGGGGGAGAAGGTGATGATGGAGCCCCGGCCCATCCGAGCCAGCACCACCAGGAAAAAGAGTAGGGCTACGCAGTTGGACAGGCAGGTGGCCAGTCCGGCGCCCAGCACCTCCTGGCCCCGGGGCAGCAGGACAAACATAAAGAGGGGGTCCAGGGCGATGTTCAGCAGGCCGCCCAAGATGATACCGGCGCTGGCCTCCCGGGAGCGGCCAATGCTGCGGATGAGGTTTGCCAGCACGTTGGACAACACTGTGGGAATGCCGCCGATGACAATGACACAGGTGGCGTACTGCTGGGCGTAGTGGTAGGTGTTCTCGCCTGCGCCCAGCAGGCCCAGAAGGGGCCCCATGAACAGCCCCGTGCCCAGGGCGAAGAGGGCGGCGATGGACAGCCCCAAGTACAGTGAGAAGGCGCTGACCTTTCGGGCTTCCTCGGGGCGGCCACTGCCCAGCAGCCGGGAGATGAGGGAGCCGCCGCCGATGCCCGCCAGTCCGGCCAGACACAGGGTGATGTTGAACACGGGGAGGATGAGGGAGGTGGAGGCCACCATGTACGGGTTGTTGGTCCGCCCCACAAAGAAGGTGTCCGCCATGTTGTAGATCAGCACGATCAGCTGGCTGGCCACGGCGGGAAGAATCATCTTCCGCAGGGCTACGGGGATGGGGAGGGTGGCGAAGATATCGGATTGGGCTGGTTTGGCGTTTGCTTGCATGGGACTACACCTGAGCTTTCTAGGAGGTTATCGACTGCATGTCATAGATTGCAACAGAGTATATCATAGCACACACCCACCGATGTTTTCCAGAAGAAAGAATGAATGGAATTGATGCATAGGGCGGATGGTATCACTGCTTTGAGAAAAAGAAAAAGTCCTGAACGCAGATGCGTTCAGGACTTTGGTGGAGATAAGCGGGATCGAACCGCTGACCTCTTGAATGCCATTCAAGCGCTCTCCCAGCTGAGCTATACCCCCGAGTTGTTATTTCGTTTTTGCGGCGGTCTCTCGCGCCGACAAAAGTGAGTATATCAGAGAGGGGGTGGTTTGTCAACAAGAAATTTCAAAAAATCTAAAATTTTTTTCTTGGCTCTTTGTGCCTCTTGTTTTCGGCCTTGTGTGCCCGGGAAATAACGTGGTCAAGATAGGGCACATAGGACAGGCGAGGGAAGCCTGTACAGCTGGCCACGCATCAGAGGGATGCCTACATGAAGAGCTACTTTTTGGGAGCAATGCCATACGCGGCCGGATGCCTGTATGATGTCTGATATTATAGAGGTATATGAACAGCGGTGTAGGGCCTGTTTTAGCCTCTGCAAAAAAATCTGAAATTTTCTGAAAAAAGCCCTTGACTTTTCGTGCACCCCCTGTTATACTAACACTCGTTCCGCAGGGGACACGACAAAAACGAATACGACCTGGGGGTATAGCTCAGCTGGGAGAGCGCTTGAATGGCATTCAAGAGGTCAGCGGTTCGATCCCGCTTATCTCCACCAAAGACCTGAAACCGTTTGGTTTCAGGTCTTTTTCGTTTGTCAGGTCTCGGACGATACGGTGCATACCTATCAAGCTCGCTGGCTTTCTGGCGGCGGTGACCGGACACAATCTCATAGTTGCCGTCCTCACATGAACGGATGATAGTAGGCTGGGTAGCACCTTTCTCCTTGACGATGGACACGCATTTCTTTCTCGTCCCGGACATCAAAGGAATGGTTCTTAAAAGCATGGAGCTTATTCAGCTTGATATATACGTTTTTTCCTCGCCACGGCGAGGAGGCTCCTTCGGAAGCTAGAGTTTCTTCGGAGCGGGAGCGGCTTGTACCATGTGGCTGCTGTATTCGCTGGTTTCTCTTTGGGGGGCTTTTCCCGTTTTCTCTCGGCTTTTTCGGAGCCTCCGGCTGCTTTTCCGATTTCTCCGTTTTTGCCGGGGCAGGCTTTTCCCCGCCGGAAGTTGCCGCCCGTTCCTCATCCTTCTTTTCTTTCATAATTTCAGCGAAGTCATAGACGGACACCTGCGGGCTTGTTGCCTGCGGTTCCGTCTTTTTTCGGCCTCCGGGGGAGTAGGCGCCTTCTCAGGCTCGGGCGAGGTTTCCTTGCCCGGCCCGGTATCTGTTTCCAGCTGATCCGGTATTTTCGTGGTCTTATCATCTGCCATAAGCATTTACCTCCTGTTTTTGGGCATGAAAAAAGGGCTCAACTTTTCAGTCAAGCCCCCGTGGGAAGTTCCTCCTTTCTCCGCCAAGACACAAAAATACCGCCCATAGTCTCTTTGGGGCGGTACATTGTGCATGGGGGTAAAATCGAAAAATGATGTTGAAATTGAATATATTTTGTTTTATAATATACTAAATAATAGTTGCTTTTGCATATGGACTGTGCCTCTTATATTTGATGTTTTATAGGAGAGATTGTATGTACAAAAAGAATGCATTTGGAAATCCCGACGGCTCCCGAACAGATATTGAGGATATGATGGCAGAATTTGTTAAGTTTGATGGTACCTCTTTTACTTCTGGGGTAGCTTTGGAAGATGACTTAAAAGTTCGTGTAATTGTTGGGGCTAAAGGATCGGGAAAAACAGTTTATCTTCGTCGTATGCGAGCAATACTGTCGGAAAACGATTCTGTTTACGTAAATGATATAGAACAAGAAGTTCCTTCAACTGATCTTATAATAAGATTTTGTCAGATGTTTTCAGATACAGAACTGACAGAGCAGTGGATGTATGTGTGGAAGTTTGCTATAATCCGAACAGTTGTTTCCAACATATTGAATAATCATAAATGGAATTCAGATTCCAATATAGATGTAGCACCGTTAAAAAAGTATACGAATATTTTGTTCCCGGAATATAAAACCCCAATGTCGGTTTATGCGGAGGCAAGACACATCCTATCGAGTTACACTACTAAAAATGAGTTTGCCAAATATAAGAATAAGAGAGAATGGGATGAGCTAGAATATATTTTAAGCGAAATGCTCAGATGTTTACCACCAATTTATTTTTTTGTCGATTCCGTAGACGAGGAATATGGACATGCTCCCATGTATTGGTTGCGGTGTCAAAAAGGTTTGTTTTATAGAGTGATGCGAATGCTTCGTGAAAACATTTATGGAAACAAACTGCACATTATAATAAGCATTCGGGACAATGTCTTTTCGTCGGTCTTACAGAGTGAACATCAGACAAGATACATAAATGAAGATCACATCCGTATTTTGAATTGGGATTATTCAACTATCGAATACTTTTTCAAAAGCAAAATTGATGCCTTAAATCCGTGCTATTTTTTGAATCCTCCTCAAAACAAAGAAGATAAGTGTATTAATAGATGGTTAGGTATTGACACTATTTATAATACGCAAAGGCAAATTGAAGAGCCGCTTTTGGATTATATTCTTCGCCACACACGGCTATTGCCTCGGGATATTATAATTGTTGGTAATTCACTAGCACAGATTAAGCGAGAAATTTTTGAAGAAGCGGACTATGATATTCAACTTATTATACGAGAAAAAGTTTCTAAATCCGCTAGAACTTTTGGAAATGAATTACTTCAAATATGTGCAAACCAGATTATTAATAATGAAATGCCCAAAGGTGCCGTTCAGAAAAATTATTCAGAAGTGTATACAAGTATAAAAGAATATACTTATTCTGTGGCTCAAGATATTAAAAATATATTGTTGGAATTCAACAGCGATAGATTTACTTGGGACGAGCTACTGTTAATTGATTTGCAAGCGCGTCAACATATTGGTGAATCCTGTCATCTTTTGGATGTTCTTTGGCAAAATAGTGCATTGGGATATCTTAATGCTGGACCTAATGGAAGTGAAGAAATCTTTTTCATTGATGCGAATTATGAGGATTTTTTGTTACCGAAGAAAAAAGCACAATATTTGTTGCGTTCCTGTTTGATTGATGCCATCGGTATTTCACCTAAAAAATGGGATAATAGTCCTGTTATCGGTGGATATCGTAGACAAAAGAATTATAAAGTGAGGAAAACTTTATGAAAAAATATGATGATATAGTTTTTGATTCATGGAGTTCATTTAAAGAATCTGTGGCGATGGATGTCTGCAAAAAGGATGGATTTCCGTACAAAAAATTTATTTTTCGTGGACAAGCTGATGCAGATTGGGGGTTGGTTTCTTCTTTTGATCGAACTTTTGCAGATATGCCTTTTCATCTAAAACAAAAGCTGCAACAAGATTTGATTGGAAATTTTAAAAAGAGTTGCCGACAATTTGAAAGCCTTAATCTTGAAAACTATTCAGATATTGAGATAATGTCTTTAGGGCAACATTATGGCCTTCCAACAAGATTGTTAGACTGGTCATATAGTATATATATAGCAGCTTTCTTTGCCTACACGTCTTTTTCAGTACAATCTTCGTCTGTTGCTATTTGGGCTATCGATACCACTCACGAAATTTGGCAAGGAGAATATGGCGTTTCTATTTGCCAAGATATGATTGATAGAAATAGCCGTCAGATGCAGCAATTTGCAGTCTTTACAATGAACAAAAGTCCCGATAAATCTATTGAGTCTTATGTAGAAACATGTTCTAAAGAACATGATGTTCAGGGCGCACTATACAAAATACTTATTCCCATCAGCGAACGCAGAGTTGCTTTGAACGATTTAGATATGATGGGAATAACGTATTGTACGCTTTTAGGCGGGATTGATGGATGCGCTCAAACCGCACTCGTGCAAGAATATCTAAAAGAAACCTTTAGTATTTAGTATATGAATGTACAGGTGAAAACATTGATGGCTATTATATAATACAGAATGGTTTGAGTGCTATTAAAAAATAATGTAGCCTAAAAACCTACCTTTTGAATCTTCTTCAGAAGCTCCTTATGGCGTAAACTGATTGAAAGACGTATTGATCCGAAATCTAGTTGTCGGTTTTGAGGTATGTAACCGATTGACCCAGGAGAGCGCTTGAATGGCATTCAAGAGGTCAGCGGTTCGATCCCGCTTATCTCCACCAAAAGACCTGAAACCAAATGGTTTCAGGTCTTTTACTTTTTCTTCGGGCGTTGCATCCAGAGATATTCCGTGCTATGATTATGATAACAAGGGGAGCAGATAACGCCGGAGGTCTGAGAGGTGATAGCAATGAAGCATTTGAAACGATTTCTGTTGCTGTTGGTTGCGTTGTTTGTCGGCGCTGGCCTGGGCCATATCCTGTTGTCAGAATTTGAACCGCTGCGTCTGATTGCTTTTCTTGTGCTGTGTTTGGCTTTGGGCGAACTGTTCTATCAGATTGATCAAAGAACGCAAGATCAATCGTGAGAGTGGGGAGCCATTGCATCTGACAAACTCTTTACCGTACCTGGGTGGCTCTGTTTACCTGTGTGTGCTATGATTTCCTTATCCGATGCCATGGAGAGAGGGAGCCGGAAGATGAAAAAGCTAAAAATGTGGAATTTAACCTCTGCACTGGTGTTTTTGGCGGGGGCCGTACTGTTTGGCGTGCCCTGTTTTCGGTATGAGGTGGTGACACCGCTATCCGGGCTTGGTGCTTTGGTTGCAGTAGTTGGGGTGATTATGGGGCTGGTGAAGGTGCGTTGCCCGTGTTGCGGGGCTTTTCTTGGTGCTCTGGTGTCTTCCAAACGTCCCTTTTGCCCAAGGTGTGGGTGCAATTTAGAAAAAGTGCTGCGATAAGAAAAGCTCTGGAATCCTCAAAGGTTCCAGAGCTTTTTTCATCGGTTCAGCCAGAAAATCCCCAAGTTGAGATACCCGGCAAAGGCCACCCACGCCAGATAGGGCAGCATCAGCCAGAACGTGCGGCGGTCCAGGGCAGAAAATTGCAGGGTGGTGAGGAGAATGAGGCACCACAGCAGCACCAGCCAGAAAAAGGACACCAGATACAGCCCCAGGTTGAAAAAGAGGATGGACCACAGGAAGTTAAACCCCAACTGAATGCCGTAGAACGTCAGGGCCCGCTTGACCAGCTTTTCTGGGCCCTGGGACCGGACCACTAAATAAGAGGCAATCCCCATCAGGACAAAGAGCACCGTCCACACCACGGGAAACAGCCAACCTGGCGGGGAGAGAGGCGGCTGGTTTAGGGCCTGAAAGTCCTCCATAGCACCTCGGGTCACCCAGCCGGACAGGCCGCCCACCGCCAGGGGGATGCCAATGCACAACAGCAATTGACGCAGTTTGTGACTCATTCCCAGCACCTCCGTTGCGGCTATTGTATGCTGCGTCGGGGAAAATTATGCGAACAAACACCCCGTGAACCGTTCCGTGGTCCACGGGGTGTTGCGTTAGGCCTGAGAGGCGGTTTCGTCCAGTTTGCGGTAGTGCTCCGCCTGGGCAGGGGAGAGGGTCTTGATGCCGAAGATAAAGAAGAGAATGTGGAACAGCCACACACAGCCCAGGACGATGCGGCCCACCGGGACGCTGCCCATCATGAAAAAGCCGATGGACATCACTAAGGTGACCGTGACCATGATGCGAAGTTTGGTGCGCCAGGTCATGCCACGGCCTTTGGCAAAGCTCTCCAGATTGTTTTTATACAGCTTGGTGGAGGTGAACCAGTTGTGCAGTCGCTGAGAACTGCGGGCAAAGCAGAAGGCTGCCAGCATCAAAAAGGGAAAAGCGGGGAGCAGGGGCAGCACAGCGCCAACGGCGCCCAGTGCCAAGGCAATACAGCCAAATAGGATATAGAGCACTTTTTTCATGGTATCATCTCCTGTTTTGTCTTTGTTTCTCTCTGGTACTCTCCCACACGTGGCGCAGGGCCAGAATGGGGTGGTGGAGGAGCATCCGGGGCCCGGCGTAGCGCATGACCTGCCGAATTTGCTGGGCCATGTCCTTCCGGTAACAGTGCACCTTGCAGTTGGAGCAGAAGGTTTTCGTCTCCATAAAGGGGCATTTGTCGCTGCGCTCCATGGCGTAGTCCTTCAGCGCCTGGCACTGGGGACACAGCTGCCCGGTGTGGGTGTGGTGGACGCCGTGGCAGTAGATGGAAATCATCTGCCCCACCACCTTTTTCTCCCGCAGGCGTTTGTTCTCCACAGCGGAGGCCATCAGCTCACCCTCCCATGCTCCACCGAGTGCACCTGGTCGGCAATGCCCATGGTGGATCGGCGGTGGCTGACCAAAATCACCGTGCGCTGGTCCCGCTCTCGGTGGAGGGAGCGGAGAATCTCCGCCTCGTTCAGGCTGTCCAGATTGCTGGTGGGCTCATCCAGCAGCAGGAAAGGGGCGTTGTGGAGGAAGGCACGGGCCAGCCCCAGCCGCTGCCGTTCGCCGCCGGACAGGGTGTCCCCCAGTTCTCCCACCGGGGTATCGTACCCCTGGGGCAGGGTGAGGATGAAGTCGTGGATGGAGGCCTTCTTGCAGGCCTCCTCCACCTCTTCTCGGGTGGCGTCGGGGCGGGCCAGAAGAATGTTTTTCAAAATGGTGTCGTGGAATAGGTCGGTGTCCTGGGTCATGTACCCTTGCATGGAGCGCAAATCGGAGGTATTGATGTTCCGCACGTCTCGCTCCGAGATGGTCACCTCTCCGCTCTGGCGGTCCCAGAACCGCATGAGCAGCTTTAAGAGGGTGGACTTGCCCGAGCCGCTGCGGCCTACAATGCCCACCACCTTCCCCTTGGGGAAGTCCAGGGTCAGACCGTCCAGAATGGTCTCACCGCCGTAGGAGAAGGTGAGATCCTCGCAGGCGGCCCCGTGGAATCGGGTGGCGGACTGTCCGGACACCTCTTCCACCACCGGGGTCTCGTCCAGAATGTCCAGCACCCGCCGGGCGGCGGCAAAGGTGCTCTGGAGGGTGGCGCCCAGGTTGGCCAGAGCCACCACCGGGCCAAAGGAGGACATGAGGGTAATGAGGGGGACCAGCACTCCGCCAAAGTTTACTTGACCCTGTTCCAGCAGCACCAGCCCCAGGGCCAGCAGCGCCAGGTCGTAGAGCCAGATGACGGTGTGGGTGACGGCGGTGTTGGTGCCGGTGATACGGCTCATGTCCTGCTGCACCCGGCTCAGATCGTCGGTGCGGCCCTCCAGCTCACCAAGACGCTGGGCCTGGCCGTGGTACTGGATGGTCTCATCCACTCCCCGCAGGCTGTCCAGTACAAAGGCGGACAGCTGCCCCGCTTTCTGGCGCATCCGGTTGCCGGTATCCCCGGAGCGGCGAGAGGCCAGCACGGGGAGGAGAATGCCCACGGTGGCGTAGGCCAGCAGAGCCAACACCCCGTAGGCCCAGTGGAACCAGGCCAGAAAGGCGGCGGTGAGCAGGCTCATCACCAGGGCAATGGCGGCCGGGGAGATGGTGTGAGCGTAGAACACCTCCAGCAGCTCAATGTCGGAGGTGATGACCGAGATCAAATCCCCCTTGTCCCGCCCGTCCAGCTTGGCAGGGGCCAGGCGGCGCAGGGCGGCAAATACCTTTTGACGCAAAATGGCCAACAGTTTAAAGGCAATGTAGTGGTTGCAGGTCTGCTCTCCGTAGCGGAACACCCCGCGCAGCAGGGCGCACAGGGCGGCGACCAGGAAAATCAAGGACAGGGTGTCCTGGTGGTTGAGGACGGAGAGAATGCCCACGCCGCCCAGCACCGGGATCAGGGTGGCGGCGATGAAGCCCAGCACCCCCAGGGTGATGGCCAGAAGCATCACTCCGGTGAGGGGGCCCACCAGCGTGATGAGGCGGGCCATACAGGATAGATTGCTGCGGGGTTTCATGCGGGTACCTCCTCTTGGTTGAATTGTTCCAGCTCTTGCTGCTGGTCCCACAGCCGGGCATACAGCCCGCCTTGGTCCAGCAGCTGCCGGTGGGAGCCGTGCTCCACTACCAGGCCGCCCTCCATGGCGTAGATGACGTCCGCCCCGGCCACATTGGCCAGACGGTGGGAGATGACCAGCACCGTGTGGGTGCGGGAGAGACGGTGAATCTGGTCCATGATCTCGTTTTCGCTGTCCACATCCACGTTGGAGGTGGCCTCATCAAAAATATACATGGGGCTATCGTGAAGGAGCGCCCGGGCCAGGGCCAGACGCTGGCGCTGGCCACCGGAGAAGTTGCTGCCGCCCTCCTGGAGCTTGGTGTCCAGCCCCTGCTCGCTGTGGAGGAAGGGGGCCAGATTTACCTGCTCCAGCACTGCCCACAGCTCGTCGTCCAGCGCCTCCGGGCGGGCCAGCAGCAGGTTGTCCCGCACCGTGCCCTTGAAGAGATAGCTTCGGTGTCCGATGTAGGTGCAGTGGGCCATGAGGCTGTCCTCGGACAGGGAGGACAGCTCCTTGCCCCCCAACGTGATGTGTCCTCCATAGCCTCGGTTGCGGCCCATGAGCAGGGCGGACAGGGTGGACTTTCCGCAGCCGCTCTCGCCCACCACGGCGGTGAGGGAGCCGGGGGTGATGGTCAGATCCACCCCCTGGAGGATGGGCCGCTGGCCGTCATAGGAGAACGTGACGCCCCGGCACTCCAGGGTGGGATTGCCCTCCACGGATTCAGCAGAAGGGGCGGGCACCTCCAGGTCCAGCAGGGCGTAAATCTTCTGGGCTGCTGCCATGCCGTTCATGGCTACGTGGAAGAAGCTTCCCAGCAGCCGCATGGGGAGGAAGAACTCCGCCGACAGCAGGATGATGGCAAAGCATCCGGCAGGGGTGATGTGCCCCTGGGACAGCTGGATGAGGGCCAGAATGGCCCCCAGAGCCGCCCCGCCGTAGGCGATGAGGTCCATAATGACAATGGAGTTGAGCTGCATGGTGAGCACCTTCATGGTCACCTTGCGAAACTCCTCCGCCTGCTGGGCCATCTCCTCCTGACGGGCCTCATCGGCCTGATAGATTTTCAAGGTGGTCAGGCCCTGGAGATTCTCCAAGAAGTGGTCGCCCAGACTGGTGTACTTCCCCCAGTACTTGGCCAGCAGCTTTTTGGCAAAGGTCTGTACCGCCGCAATGGCAATGGGGATGAGGGGCACGCACACCAGCAGCACCACGGCACACATCAGACTGATGGGGGCCAAGAAGATAAAGAGGGTCACGGGAGCCAGCAGGCTGTAGAAGAACTGGGGCAGGTAGGAGCCAAAGTAGATCTCCAGCTGGTCTACGCCCTCCACCGCCACCTGAACCACCTGAGCGGTGGAGGTGCGCTGGCGGTAGGAGGCCCCCAGGGTGTACAGCTTGTCAAATAGAGCCCGGCGCAGGGTGGATTTCACCTGCCGAGAGGCCAAATGGCTCATGCGGGCGGCGGCCCGCAGGGCAAACCACCGCACCACCAGAGCAACCAGGGCAATTCCTCCCGCAAAGGGGAGACTGGAGGATACCGGGCGGCCCTCCAGCAGCTGTCCCAGGAGCCAGCCCAGGGTAAACACCAGGGCGGCATTGGCCACCATGGAAATCCACTGGCAGGCCACATTTCCGGCAATAAATTTTTTGCTGTCCGGCACCATGCCCAACAGCCGTTTGTCCATCATCATGGGAATCTCCTCTCCTTTGAATTAGCTCAGGCTAACAGAAATGAAAAAAGAAAGTTAGCAAAAGCTAACGTTTTGTGCAAAAAAGAACAGGGCGAAGTTACCCTATGCAAACTATAGCACATTCCAGGCGGTGGTGCAAGCAGAAAATGGGGGGAGGGCATAGGATGAAGGGGGAAACCCCTGGAAGGAGGATGCCTAGATGGGAATTACCAGTTCAAATAAAGTGGTGGACCGCAGCGAAGTGAGCTGTGACGGCGAATTTCAGGTGACGCTGGCACTGACGGCGGCCCCAGACATCATTGAGAACCCCACCGATATTGTATTGGTGTTGGACCGCTCCGGCAGCATGTCAGGCGTGCCGCTGGGCGCCCAGGGGCGTATCATCCAGCTGGAGGTGACGGTGAAGGACGTCTGTCCCAACCGCCGGGTGGCCTTAGGTGTGATGTTAGAGGAGGTGGGCCCGGACGGGAAAACAGAGCCCCGTGGGTTTAAGGCGTATACCATTCCCGCCCACACCCAGCCGGGATGCCGGGACGTGCAGGTCCAGTGCATCCGCTTTGTGGTGCCCGAAGATGTGTCCCTGGGGGGAAGTCTCTGTGTGACACCCGCCGCTTCCAGGTCCAGCTTATCGCCCAGGAGATGGATTGGGAGTTCCGCTGTCCGTAAACCAATCGCTATGCCCGGTGGGGAGATTCCCCACCTGGCAAAATTTTTTTGAAAACCTGTTGGAATAACAACAGAAAGAGGCGGCAAACCTGTGCTACCATGCTCCTTGTCATAAGAAAGGTTTAAGACGCTGTCAGCGGTGGCATTCTATGGGTATCAACCGGAAGGGAAGTGCTGATATGAATGCGACAGTGGATCAATATCTGTGTATCGGGTGCGGCGCATGTGTCGCCTTGTGTCCTCGTGTGTTTCGTATGGGAGAGGACGGCAAGTCGGGGGTGAGCCAGGCGGTCACGGAGGAGACCTTGTCCCAGGTGCAGGAGGCCATTGACTCCTGCCCGGTCACCGCCATCAGCTGGCTGGAACACGAGTAAAAGGAGCTTATCAACATGGAACAAAAGATGTTTTGCTACCAGTGCCAGGAGACCGCCGGGTGCCGTGGGTGCACCATGGTGGGTGTGTGCGGCAAGCAGCCGGACGTAGCTGCCATGCAGGACCTGCTGGTGTATGTCAGCCGGGGCATTTCCGCCGTCACCACGGCTCTGCGCAAGGAGGGAAAGACGGTTGCCCCGGAGATCAACCATCTCATCACCCTCAACCTCTTCACCACCATCACCAACGCCAACTTTGACCGGGAGAGCATTGAGGCCCGCATTCGGGCTACGCTGGAGGCCAAAGCCCAGCTGCTGGCCCAGCTCGGCGATACCTCCAACTTGCCCCAGGCCGCCCTATGGGACGGCGCTGGGGACTGGGAGGAGAAGGCCAAGACGGTGGGGGTGCTGTCCACTGAGAATGAGGACATTCGCTCCCTGCGGGAACTGATTACCTACGGTCTCAAGGGCCTGTCCGCCTACTCCAAGCACGCCAACGCTCTGCTCCAGGACGACGAGGACGTGGACGCCTTTTTGCAGCGGGCCCTGGCTGCCACGTTGGACGACAGCCTCACGGTGGATCAGCTGGTGGCTTTGACCATGGAGACAGGCAAGTACGGTGTCTCTGGCATGGCCATGCTGGACAAGGCCAACACCTCCGCCTATGGAAACCCTGAGATCACCCGCGTCAACATCGGGGTGGGCAAGAATCCCGGCATTCTGGTCTCCGGCCACGATCTGCGGGACCTGGAGATGCTGCTGGAGCAGACCCAGGGCACCGGGGTGGACGTGTACACCCACTCGGAGATGCTCCCCGCCCACTACTACCCCGCCTTTAAGAAGTATCCCAACTTTGTGGGCAACTACGGCAACGCCTGGTGGAAGCAGAAAGAGGAGTTTGAGGCCTTCCACGGCCCCATCCTCATGACCACCAACTGCATTGTGCCCCCCAAGGACAGCTACAAGGATCGGCTGTACACCACCGGGGCCGCCGGATACCCCGGCTGTACCCACATTCCCGGCGAGATCGGGGAGCAGAAGGACTTTTCTGCCCTCATTGCCCACGCCAAGACCTGTGAGCCTCCCGCCCAGTTGGAGACCGGGGAGATTGTGGGCGGCTTTGCCCACGCCCAGGTGCTGGCCCTGGCTGACCAGGTGGTGGAGGCGGTGAAGAGCGGCGCCATCCGCAAGTTTGTGGTCATGGCCGGCTGCGATGGCCGGGCCAAGAGCCGGGAGTACTACACCGAGTTTGCCAAGGCTCTGCCCCAGGACACGGTGATTCTCACCGCTGGCTGCGCCAAGTACAAGTACAACAAGCTGCCTCTGGGTGACATCGGCGGCATTCCCCGGGTGCTGGACGCTGGACAGTGCAACGACTCCTACTCTCTGGCGGTCATCGCCCTGAAGCTCAAGGAGGTGTTCGGGCTGGAGGACATCAACGACCTGCCCATCATCTATAACATCGCCTGGTATGAGCAGAAGGCGGTGATTGTGCTCCTGGCTCTGCTGTACCTGGGAGTGAAGAACATCCACCTGGGTCCCACTCTCCCCGCCTTCCTCAGTCCCAACGTGGCCAAGGTGCTGGTGGACAACTTCGGCATTGCAGGGATCGGCACCGTGGAGGAGGACATGAAGCTGTTTTTCGGCTAATCTCTCAAAAATGCAAGAATTTTTGAGAGGGTGCAGCCCGCTGCATGCATAATTGGGTCAAAGGGCGACCCAATTCCACACTGGCGGGCTCCAGAAGTGTATTTTCCCATGCGCATGTCCTGGGAAAATACGTGATTTCAATTTATTTTCCCGCCCGGGGGGCGGGAAAACTCTGCCGAGAGCTTTTGACTGAGCGAGGTTGTCACAACTTCTTGCATGGATGCTAGCTTTGAAACAAATTGAGCCGGAGTGCATCACGCACTCCGGCTTTTTCCATGCTGTGATTGAAAAATCATCAGAATTTAGTATAATGTAGAAAAGCATAGACTAGGAGGAACCAAACCATGTATCAAGAGACATCCCGTGAGGTGTTGGATTTTATCAAACACAGCCCCAGCTGCTTCCACGCCGTGCACCAGCTCTCCCGAATGCTGGACCAGGCCGGATATCAGCGCCTGATGGAGTGTGAGCGCTGGGCGCTGGAGAAGGGGGGCAAGTATTACGTCACCCGCAACGGCTCGTCCATCATTGCCTTCCATGTGGGCCAGCAGCTGGACAATTACCACTTCCAGATCACCGCCTCCCACAGCGACTCTCCCAGCTATAAGGTGAAGGAGAAGGCGGAGCTCAAGGGCAAGGGCGGTTATCTCCAGCTGAACACGGAAGGGTACGGCGGCATGATCTGCTCCAGCTGGCTGGACCGGCCTCTGTCTCTGGCTGGCCGAGTGCTGGTGCGCCAGGGCAACGTGGTGGAGACCCGGCTTCTTAACATCGACCGGGACCTGCTGCTCATCCCCAATGTGGCCATCCACATGAACCGGGACGTGAATTCCGGCATGAAGTACAACCAGCAGGTGGACATGCTCCCCCTGTTCTCCGCCGGGGAGTGTGGAGAGAACAGCTACTATGAGCTCATCGCCCAGGAGCTGGGAGTGAAGCCGGAGGACGTTGTGGGCTGTGACCTGTACCTCTACCCCCGGGTGGCCCCCTCCCTGTGGGGCGCCAAGGAGGAGTTCATCTCTTCCCCCCGCCTGGACGACCTCCAGTGCGCCTATACCTCCATGAAGGCCCTGGTGGACAGCCACAACCCCCACGGGGTCAACGTGTGCTGCTGTTTTGACAACGAGGAGGTGGGCTCCGGCACCAAGCAGGGTGCTCTGTCCACCTTCCTGCGGGACGTGCTCCAGCGGGTCCACGCTGCCCTGGGCCATGCCCCCGAGGACTACTTCCGGGCAGTGGCCAAGAGCTTCATGGTGTCCTGCGACAACGCCCACGCCGTCCACCCCAATCACCCGGAGAAGACGGACGGGGAGAACTGTGTGTATATGAATCAGGGTATCGTGGTGAAGTTCTCCGCCAACCAGAAGTACACCACCGACGGCATCAGCGCCGCCATCTTCATGCAGCTGTGTAAGGATGCCCAGGTACCGGTGCAGACCTTCGCCAACCGCAGCGACATGGCAGGAGGCAGCACTTTGGGTAACTTGTCCACCCAGCAGGTGTCCCTCCACACCGTGGACGTGGGCCTGCCCCAGCTGGCCATGCACTCCACCTATGAGACAGCGGGGGTGAGGGATTCCACCTATATGGTCCAGGCCCTCACCGCCTTCTATAACGCCGACCTGGACATTACCGACAGCGATCGGTTTGTGCTGGGCTGAGAATACGAGAAATGAGGTGTGTTTCATGGGTCAACCGCTGCAATTTTGCCGAGGCGGTGGGTGCACCGCCAAACTGGGCCCTGCGGCCCTGAGCCGGGTGCTGGAGAAGCTGCCCCGGCCCACCGACCCCAATTTGCTCATTGGCGCGGAGTCCAGCGACGACGCCGCAGTGTATCGCCTCACCGATGACCTGGCCATCGTCCAGACCCTGGACTTCTTCCCACCCATGTTGGACGATCCCTACCTCTTCGGGCAGGTGGCTGCCACCAACGCCCTCAGTGACATCTACGCCATGGGGGGAGAGGTGAAAACGGCGCTGAACATCGTCTGTTTTCCTGAGGAGATGGACCTGAACATCCTGGGCGAGATTCTCCGGGGCGGCAGCGAGAAGGTGCTGGAGGCCGGGGGCTCCCTGGCCGGGGGCCACTCCATCGCCGACCAGGAGGTGAAGTACGGCCTGTCTGTGACAGGGGTGGTCCACCCCCAGCGAATTCTGGCCAACAACACCGGAACCGTGGGGGACCACCTCATCCTCACCAAGCCCCTGGGGGTGGGCCTGCTGTGCACTGCTGCCCGGCTGGGCCAGGCGGACCCCCAGGCCTTCCAGGGAGCGGTGAAGTCCATGACCACCTTAAACAAATACGCCGCCCAGGTGGCGGCCAAATACCGGGTCCACGCCGCCACCGATGTGACGGGGTTTGGTCTGTTGGGGCACCTCCACGAGATGATGCGCCCCGACTTATCCGCCCGGATTTTTGCCCACGCCCTGCCCGTGCTGGACACGGCCCTGGAGTGTGCCGACGAGTTTTACCTCACCGCCGCCGGGCAGCGCAACCGCAACTTTGCCGCCCAGCGGGCGGTGCTCCACGGGCTCACTTTTGCCCAGGAGGAACTGCTCTTTGATCCCCAGACCTCGGGGGGACTGCTGCTGGCGGTGGAGGAGGCGGACGCTCAACTTCTGCTGGAGGAACTGCGCATGCTAGATTTGCCCTGCGGCGACATCGGGACCATTCTGCCCCGGTTGGACGCAGAGATCATTGTAGAACCGTAAACAAGAGGAGGAAATGAATATGGAAGTTCTGGTGGATGCCCGTGGCAAGGCCTGCCCCGTGCCCGTGATCGAGACCCGCAACGCCCTGCGGGAGCACGGCGCTCCGGTGGTGACCCTGGTGGATAACGACATTGCCCGGCAGAACGTGGAGAAGATGGCCCGTCAGATGGGCCTGAATGCCGCCACCCAGCAGGAGAATGGGGGCTGGCGCATTACCCTCACCGCCGCAGGACAGGGCTTTGACCCGGACAGCCAGGAGGTGGCAGACCTCATGGAGAACATTCCCCCCTGTACTGTGCCTGTCCAGGGCCCCACTGTGGTGGTGCTGTCCTCGGACCAGATGGGCATGGGGGATGAGGTGCTGGGCCGGGCCCTGATGAAGGGCTTTGTCTACGCCCTCACCCAGCTGGATGAGGCCCCGGACACCGTACTGCTCTACAACGGCGGCGCCAAGCTGTCCGTGGAGGGGGCGGAGACGGTGGCGGACCTGAAGACCCTGGAAGAGGCCGGGGCGGAAATCCTCACCTGTGGCACCTGCCTGAACCACTACGGCCTCACCGAGAAGCTGGCGGTGGGCGGCGTCACCAACATGTATGTCATTGCCGAGACCATGGCCAAGGCCGGAAAGGTCATCCGCCCATGAGGGGCGTGGTAGTCGTCCGGGGCGGGGGAGACCTGGCCACCGGGACCATCCTGCGCCTGTACCAGTGCGGGGTGCGAGTGTTGGTGCTGGAGTGTGCCCAGCCCACCGCCATCCGCCGGGCGGTGGCCTTCTGTGAGGCGGTGTATGACGGTGTGACCCAGGTGGAAGGGGTGACCTGTCGCCGCATTGACACTCTCGAAGAAGCCGAAAAAGTGTGGACAGCCGGGGGAATTCCCCTGCTGGTGGACGAGACCGGGGCGTGCCTGCCTCAGGTCCGGCCTGTGGCCCTGGTAGATGCCATTCTGGCCAAGCGCAACCTGGGTACCACTCGGGATATGGCCCCTATCACCGTGGCCCTGGGCCCTGGCTTTGTGGCCGGGGAGGATGTGGACGCCGTGGTGGAGACCATGCGGGGCCACCGTCTGGGCCGGGTGCTGTACACCGGGGCCGCCCAACCCAACACGGGGGTGCCGGGGAAGATCGGTGGCTACGACAAGGAGCGGGTCATTCACGCCCCGGCGGACGGGACTCTGGTTCCCTGCACCGCCATCGGCGACGTGGTGCAGACGGGGCAGACCCTGGCTGTGCTGGGGGACGTGCCGGTACCCGCCACCATTGACGGCGTGCTCCGAGGGCTCATCCGGGCGGGATACCCGGTGACCAAGGGCCTGAAAATTGCGGACATTGACCCCCGACTGGGGGAGCGGGAGAACTGCACTACCGTCTCGGACAAGGCCCGGGCCATTGCTGGGGGTGTGTTGGAGGCCCTGCTCCACCTGGCCCAGGAGAGATGCCTCACCCGTTGCCTGCTGGGGGAGGGGTGAGCCCATGATTTATCTGGATGCGGCGGCCACCTCCTTTTTGAAGCCACCCTGTGTGGCCCAGGCTGTGGTGGATGCCATGCACACGGTGGGCTCCCCAGGACGGGGAGCCCATCCTCTGACGTTGGCGGCCTCCCGCACCGTGTGGGCCTGCCGGGAGGCGGTGGCGGAGCTGTTGGGTGCCACAGACCCCGCACGGGTCTGCTTCACCCCCAACTCCACGGCGGCGCTGAATGCCGCTATCTGCGGGCTGTACGGCCCGGGGGACCACGTCATCACCACCGCCCTGGAGCACAATTCTGTACTGCGCCCTCTGTATCGGCTGGAGGAGCAGGGGCTGGAGCTGACCATTCTTCCCGCCGACGAAACGGGTAACATCGACTATGAGGACTTTACCCGGGCCCTGCGCCCAAATACCCGAGGGGTGGTGTGCACCCACGCCTCCAATGTCACGGGCAATACCCTGGATTTGAAGTGTATCGGGAACTTTTGCCGGGCTCATGGACTCACCTTTGTGGTGGATGCCTCCCAGTCTGCGGGGGTGCTGGACGTGAACCAGCAGGCGGTGGGGGCGTCGGTGGTGTGTTTCACCGGCCACAAGGGACTGCTGGGCCCCCAGGGCACCGGCGGGCTGAGCGTGGCCCCGGATGTGACTCTCCGTCCTCTGGTGGTGGGGGGTAGCGGCGTGCACAGCTATGACCGCAGGCACCCCCAGGACCTGCCCGAGGGCCTGGAGGCGGGCACCCTTAACGCCCACGGACTGGCGGGGCTGCTGGCCGGGATAACTTATATCAAAGAACAGGGCCGGGAAAACTTGTATCGGAAAGAGATGGAATTGGCCCGGACTTTCGTAAACGGGGTGCGAGACCTCCCCGGCGTGACCCTATACGGGGATGTGGACGCCCCCCACCGCACGGCGGTGGTGTCTTTGAACCTGGGGGAGGAGGACGCCGGAGAGGTGGCGGACGTGCTGGCCCAGGAGTTTGGAATCTGCACCCGGGCGGGGGCCCACTGCGCCCCTCTCATCCATGAGGCCCTGGGCACTTCAGCCCGGGGTGCCGTGCGGTTTTCCTTCTCCCATCTGAATACCCCCCAAGAGGTAGCCCAAGCCGTGGACGCTGTGGCAGACTTGGCCCGGCGGCTATCACCCATATAAGGAGAAACCCATGTTGAGAAAACCTCAGCTTCGCCTGGTCATCACCTTTCACACCACGGCGGAGGCATTGAAAACCGAGAAACTGGCCCGGAAGCAGGGCCTGGAGGGACGGCTGATCCCGGTGCCCCAGGTCCTCAGCGCCGGGTGTGGACTGGCGTGGAGTGCCCCGCCGGAGACTCAGGCGGCCATGGAGACTGTGCTGGAGCGGGGGAACATCCACCCACAGCAGATCATTCAACTGACCATTTAGGAGGGATGCAGGTGGACAACGGATATCAAGCTCTGGCCCGGGCCCTGGACGAGAAGGGCTTAGTGTGGCGGGTTACCTCTCTGGAGGGGGAGACCCTGGGCCAGGCGGTCCAGTTGGAGCAGCGCCCTGCCTGGCTAGGCCATGGCTTCCAGCCCCCTTGTCAGACTACCGATGAGGAGGGGCGGGCGGTGCTGGTGGAGTGCCTGCGCCGGGAAAAGACCCTGCTCATCTGCGGCGGCGGCCATGTGTCGGTGCCCGTGGCCCGACTGGGGGTGATGCTGGGCTATCAGGTGACGGTGGTGGACGACCGAGAGGAGTTTGCCCAGCCCCAGCGGTTTGAGCCGGGGGTGGACACCGTGTGCGCCCCCTTCGAGGAATACCTGTCCCACACCTTTCCCTGGGAGGAGCATCCCGACCTGTCCGTGGTCATCGTCACCCGGGGCCACGGGGGAGATGCCGCGTGTCTGCGTCAGGCGGTGAAACATCCCTTGACCTATCTAGGGATGATCGGCAGTAAGAGAAAAAATCAGGCCATCTTCCAGCTGCTCCAGGAGGAGGGGGTGGCCCCCCAGGCTTTGGAGCGGGTCCACGCCCCCATCGGGCTGGACATCGGGGCCCAGACCCCCGAGGAGATTGCCGTGTCCATCGCTGCGGAGTGGATTGCCACCCGCCAGTGTGGCCAGGGCTCTGTCTTCCCCAGGGAGCTCCGGGAGGCGCTGCGGTCCGGGGCTGGGGGCGTTATGGTCACGGTGGTGAAAAAATCCGGCTCTGCCCCTCGGGGTGTGGGAACCCGGATGTTGATTCGTCCTGACGGCACCACCGTGGGCACTATCGGCGGTGGCCTGGCGGAATACCAGGCGGTGTGCCAGGGGCGGGATTTGTTGGACCACCCTCGCCCCATGTTGGTCTCCTATGACATGCGCTCCGGGGAAGCAGGGCGCTCCGGCATGATCTGCGGCGGCACCATTGAGGTGCTGTTTGAAGAGGCGCCCAGCCAAGTATAAATGGGAAATGCCTGTTCGGCTTCGGCCGGACAGGCATTTTTTATGGGCAAATGGTGCAGGAAATCCCACGGGCGGAGAGAACCTCCTTCACTTGGGCGGCCACCTGTTGGCGGCGAGGGGTGTCGGCATGGGTGAGCAGAACATGGTACTTATCAAGGGGCAGCCCTGCGGCATCCATGGTGTCTTGAATGCAATAGAGAACATCGGAGGTGTCCACGGTGTGTTGGGGATGTTCCGCCCAGTCCGGGCAGAGCTGGTAGCAGTGGACGCACTCGGTCACCGGGCGGTCCACCGCAGACAGCCCCGCCACCACCAGACACAGGTCCGTATCGGGCAAGATCACGGGTTCAAAGGAGCGGTGCAGCTTCAAGGGCAGCATTTTCGCCCCGTCTGCCTCGTACAGCACTAGTTGGGCTGTCTTACAGCCCAGCTCCAGAAGTTCCGGAGACAGCGCACGCAGCTTGCCTTCCTGAGAGGTACATCCGGCACAGGTGACCCCCGGCTTGGCCAATGCCTCCGTCAACTCTTGAGGTGTGGGGTCTATAAGAAGTCGATCACACACGGTGTCCGGGTAGGGGCGAATGCGGGTGGTGGTGGTCAGCAGCACCCGCCGCCGGCGGTGGGCTACAGCCAACCGCCCCAGGGCGGTGGTCTTGCCGCCTGCTCCGATGGCAGCCACAGAATGTATGGTTTCCAGAGAAATTGGCACGGTATATCCCTCCTGTTCCTGACTGTAATATCCAATTTATCAAAGCATAGTTGACCGGAAATTGCAAGAGGAATTGAGGGAAAAAGTACCATTGACCCGTAATAGGAGGCAATAAACGCCAGTATGGGAGAAACAGGACATAAATGGACACATATGGTGGGAGGACAGACAAGGTGCACAAAAATCGAAAATGAGATTGAAAAAAAGTGGGTAATGTGCTTTAATTTAGTAAAATATCAATGGAGGAACAGTGGAGCGGCCCACGGGCCGGACATAGGAAGCGGGGGAGTTTACCGTGGTGTGGCAAGACAGAGACAAGGGTGAGAGTGGCGTGCAGTTTCCGTACCGTTACCGGGTCATGCTGGTGGACGACGAGGAGGAAGTGCGGGAAGGCGTGCGAGAGAAAGTGGAGTGGAACCGCTGTGGCTTTGAGCTGGTGGCAGAGGCGTCCAACGGCCAAGAGGCCTGGGAGACCGCCAAAACGGTAGCCCCCGACGTGGTAATCACCGACATTCGTATGCCCTTTATGAGCGGGCTGGAGCTGTGCCACAACCTGCGCACCATGTTTCCTGATATCTGCCTGGTGATTCTCACCGGGTATGACGACTTTGACTACGCCAAACGGGCCATTCAGGAGAATGTGACCGAGTACATCTTAAAACCCGTGAATTTCGGGGAGTTTACCGCTCTCATGGGGCGAATTCGAGAGAAGCTGGACCAGCACCTGGCCAAGCAGTACGATTTGAAGCGGCTGAGAGAGCAGTACGAGATGAGTTTGCCTGCCATGCGGGAACAGCTGCTGGCCCGGCTGTTGGACAGCAGCGTCCAGGAGGAGTGGGCCCGGGAAAAGGCTCGGGAAATGCGCCTGACCATCATCGGAGAGAAGTGGACCATTGCCCTCATCCGCTACAACGGGGGAGACGGGGCCAGCAGGGAGCGGGAGCTACTGCCCCACATGGTGCGGCAGCGGGCGGAGAAGGAGCTGCCCCGGTACTGCCCGGTGATCTGCTTCCTCTACCAGGACTATGTGGCGGTGTTGGCTACCATCGAGCAGCAGCAGGACATGCTCCAGCTCATCAACGGCATGCGCCAGATCTGCCTGTCCGCCCAGCGATTCCTCCAGCTGGAGCTGGCGGTGGGCATCGGAAGCACTTGCACCGCCCTGTCCCAGCTGCGCCGATCTGCCATGGAGGCCAGAAATGCCTTGGATTATCAGACCATGGTGGGGGAGGAGCCGGTGGTGTACATCGGGGACATTGAGCCCCAGACCACCGAGGCCTCCGCTCTGGAGGGCTACTCCTTCCGGGAGCTTCTGGCCGCCATGCGCTTGGAGGACAATGACCAGATTGAGGAGACAGTGCGCAACTTTCTCTCGGTGCTGCGGGCCAAGAAAATGCCGGTGTCCCAGTACCGGCTGTCGGTGATGGAGCTGGCCACCGAGCTGCTGCGGGTTATCAAGACCTATGAGCTGGAGGACACCGACGATCTGTCCCAGCAGTTGGTGGAACTGACGTTACTAAAAAATCTCAACTCTCCCTGGGTCTTTGAGAGCCGCCTCATCCAGCTGTGCCAGCAGATCAGCCGCTCCATTGCGCAAAAGCGCAACAACGCCACCCAGTTGGTGGCGGAGGAGGCCAAGACTTACATTCAGAAGCACTACAGCAACCCGGCCCTGTCCCTGGAGTCGGTGTGCACCCATCTGCATTTGAGTGTCAGCCATTTTTCCACTCTGTTCAAGCAGGAGACGGGGTGCGGGTTTGTCAACTACCTCACCCAGGTGCGGCTGACCCAGGCGGCGTGGTTGCTGGACAACACGGACAGCGCGGTGGGGGAGATCGCCCAACAGGTGGGATACAGCGAACCGGCCTATTTCAGCTACGTGTTTAAAAAGCGGTACGGGGTCTCCCCCATGAAGTACCGCTATATGAAGGAGAAGGGTGAAGATGGGGAGGGTTAAGCAGGTACTGACCCACTGGCTGGAGGGGTTTCGCAGCAAGAACATCCAGTATACCATCGCTCTGGCCTTTACCGGCATCACCCTGGTGGCCATGACACTGGTGGGGATTGTGCTGTACACCGGCTTTTTCTCCTCGGCGGAGACCATGATGAAGGAGAACAACACCCGTCTGGTGGAACAGATTGGACTGAACCTGGACATGTACCTGAAAAACATGATGCGGGTGTCCGAGACGGCCTACTACCGGGTGATCAAAAAGCATGACCTGGCGGTGGATGACATTGGGGAGCAGATCGAGCTGCTGTACGACGCCAACAAGGACCTGCTGGTGAGCATTGTCATTCTGGACCCCGAGGGCAACGTGCTGACCAGTGCCCCGGCAGCCAAGGAGAAGGAGGCCCAGACGGCAAAAGATCAGGCGTGGTTCCGGGAGGCCCTGGACAAGATCGAGAACTTTCACTTCTCTCTGCCCCATGTGCAGAACCTGTTTGACGACCCGGACTGCCGGTACCGCTGGGTGGTGTCCCTGTCCCGAGCGGTGGAGCTGACGGAGAATGGACAGGTGGGCCAGGGCGTGCTGCTGTTGGACATCAACTTCTCCGGCATCGAGCAAATTTTCAACAACGCCGGCTACGGGGACTCCGGTTACGCCTACCTGGTGGGGGAGGACGGGGAGATGATCTACCACCCCCGCCAACAGCTGGTGTACTCCGACCTCTTTGAAGAGGACAGCCTGGCCTACGTGGGGGAGGAGGACGGCAACTACATCGGAAAGGTAAACGGGCAGGACTCGGTGATCACCGTCAAGACGGTGGGATACACCGGGTGGAAGATTGTCCGGGTGGCCCCCGTGGGCATCTATTCCGACGACGTGCTGTTTATCCAGCTGGCGGGCCTGATTGGTGTGGTGTGTCTGGCCATCCTCATCATCCTGGTCAACCAGTCGGTGTCTTCCCAGATTGCCCGCCCAGTGGAGGAGCTGCAAAAGTCGGTGGAGAAGCTGGAAAACGGAGACCTGGATACAGAGATCGCCATTGGTGGCTCCTATGAGATTCAACGGCTGGGCAGGACAGTGCAGTCCATGGCCCAGGAGATGAAAAAACTCATGGCGGATAAGGTGCGGTATAAAAACAAGT
This sequence comes from Pseudoflavonifractor sp. An187, assembly GCF_002160275.1. Lineage (NCBI taxonomy): Bacteria > Bacillati > Bacillota > Clostridia > Eubacteriales > Oscillospiraceae > Pseudoflavonifractor > Pseudoflavonifractor sp. An187. The sequence continues at coordinate 188,704 of NZ_NFKG01000002.1, forward strand.
TCACCGTCACCTTTGACACCGACCCGGAGGTACTGGAGCTGTCCACGGTGACGGCGCTCGGATGGAATACTTCTATCAGGAACGGGAGGAGAAGCCGGACGAAGGGACAATGCAGCCCCTGGAGATATTGGCGCTGCACAACGTGGGCTTCTCCTATGCGGCGGAAAACGGGTGCGGAAAGTCCACCCTGGTGTCCCTTCTGGGCGGCATCTATCCGCCAGATCAGGGAGAAATTTTGGACGAGAGGGGAGCGGTGGTATCGCTCCAGCGGCTGCGCCGCAGTGTGGCCCTACAAGAACAGGACAGCGTCATCTTCACGGGGACCGTGTGGGACAATCTGTTCTTACCAGAGCACAAGCGGGGAGCTGCTGCCCAGCTCTTGGCAGACCTGGCCTTTGCCAAGCCCTTGGAATATGCCATTGCGGGGGATGGAAAGAATCTGTCCCCCGGGGAGCGGAAGAAAATTTTGCTCACCCGGGCTCTGCTGAAAGAGGCCCCCTTTCTCCTCCTGGACGAGCCGTTGAACCACCTGGACTCAGTGGCCCGGGAGGCGCTGGCGGACAGACTGGAGGAGCGGCGGGGAGGCCTCTTGCTGATTTCTCATGACCCGTGGTTGCCAGAGCGTCTGGGTCTGGAAAAACGCTGGATTTCTGCGGAATTATCTTGCTGAACCCATGCCACTCTGATACACTGAACTTGAACCCATAAGGTCTCGGATGGGGAGAGAATACAGGAATGGAGATGGTAGTATGAAGGTCATACCACGTAAGCTTGCGGCCCTATGTCCCCTGCTTCTCTTACTCTTGCTTACCCCCAAGGCCCATGCCAACATGGCTGCGCCTGCCAATCCAGATGTGGGGACCTCCATCACCTTTGAGAAAAATCAGGAGCTTGCAGTGACCTCGGAGGTGCTGGACATCACCGTGAAGGGGGCCAAGGCGGAGATCATGGCCACCTATACCATGGAGAACACCACGGACCAGCAGGTGGTGACCCCGTCCATGTTCCTCTCGCCCAACGTGGAGGCGGGGGATGCTACCGTCCTGGTGGATGGGCAGGAGGTACCGGTTGTGGTGGAGAGCTATGCCCTGGGGGATGTCACCCAGATCGACACCCAGGACTGGCAGTACGTGGTGCTGGACGGGGAAGCCGCCGATGTGGGCCAGGGACAGACCGTGGACACCATCCTTTTTGCCTTGGAGTTTGAACCCCGCCAGCAGTATGACGTTGTGGTCTCCTACACCTACCGACTGGGAGGATATCCAGACTATGACTACAATGTCAAGCGGGGCACCTTGGAGTATTACCTGCGGCCTGCGGCCCTGTGGAAGGATTTTTCCAACCTGACCATCAACCTCCACCTGGACGAGGACATGCCAGTGCTTCAGGACAGCAACCTGGAGTTTGAAAAGGTGGCGCCCCGTACCTATCAGTACGTCTCGGACACTTTGCCAGAGGAAAATCTGCGCATAGAGGTGGACCAGTCCTGGTGGCAGGAACTGTTGGGCTTCTTCCAAAACCCCTATCTGGCCGTGTATGCCATGTATTTTGTCCCGGTGATTGTGGTCATCGTGGTCTGCGTGGGAGGCGTGATTTGGATGGTGCGTTGGACGGCACGCCGCAACAAGCGACTCTAAAAGCGGTTGTGTGGGGTCAAATCCTGTGGTAGGATGAAAGTCAGAAATCACCTCATGCAAAGGAGAGAATCGTCATGTTAGAAGTGGGAAGCAAAGCCCCAGACTTTACCTTGAAAAATCAGGAGGGCCAAGAGGTCAGCCTGTCCCAGTTCGCAGGAAAGCGAGTGGTGCTGTATTTCTATCCCAGAGACAACACCCCCGGCTGCACCCGGCAGGCCTGTGGGTTTGCCCAGAACTATGAGGGCTTTACCCAGCGGGACGTGGTGGTCATCGGTGTTAGCAAGGACTCCGTGGCCTCTCACCTGAAATTTGCCCAGAAGTATGAGCTGCCCTTTGTGCTCCTCTCTGACCCCGACTTGGAGGCCATCCAGGCCTACGGTGTGTGGCAGGAGAAGAAGCTCTATGGCAAGGTGAGTATGGGAGTGGTGCGCACCACCTATGTCATCGACCCTCAGGGTGTCATTGAGAAGGTGATGCCCAAGGTGAAGCCAGACACCAACGCCGCCGAGATTTTGGCCTACCTGGACGGAGAGGTGTAACTGGCCATGCGAATCATCATTTCCCCCGCCAAGAAGATGCGGGAGGACACGGACAGTCTGGCCTGGCGCAACTTGCCCGCCCATCTGGAGCAGACTCAGCAGCTGTGCCAGGTGCTCCAAGGCATGTCCTACGACCAGCTGAAAAAGCTCTGGAAGTGCAACGACCAGATCGCCCAGCTGAATGTGGAACGGCTCAAAACCATGGACTTGCACCGCAACCTCACCCCAGCCATTCTCAGCTATGAGGGGATTCAGTATCGGTATATGGCTCCTGGCGTGTTCACCCAGGAGGAGCTGGAGTACGTGGAAGAGCATTTGCGTATCCTCTCCGGGTTTTACGGCCTGGTGCGCCCCTTTGACGGTGTGACGCCCTACCGCCTGGAGATGCAGGCCAAACTCCCAGTGGGCCAGGCCAAGGACCTGTACGCCTTCTGGGGCGACCATCTGGCCCGGGACCTGTGGGGAGAGACGGACTGCATCATCAATCTGGCTTCCAAGGAGTACAGCGTGTGCGTCTCCCGCTATGTGCCGCCCAACACCCGGTTTATCACCTGCGTGTTCGGAGAAGAGCAGGGGGGCAAAGTGGTGGAAAAGGGCACCATGTGTAAGATGGCCCGGGGAGAGATGGTGCGGTACATGGCCCAGCACCGGGTGGAGCGCCCGGAGGACCTCTGTGCCTTTGACCACTTGGACTACCGCGTTTCACCCCAACACTCCCAGGAGAATTTATACGTCTTTTTGAAAAACACATAACAGAAGGGCCTCCCGCCGTGGGAGACCCTTGTTCGTTGTTATTGGTAGCTCTGTGCCACGTTTTGCTCCACATCGTCGGTGGTGGAGGAGAGATCGGGGCTCTGTTGGGACTGTGCAGCCTGTTGAAGCCGCTGGACCCGATGCTGGACCGCCTGTGCGATGGCCTCGATGCGGTCAGCACCCACACAGCCTTGTGCCAGGGAGCCAGACAGGGTGTCCCGAACCAGCTCATCTAAGTCGGACAGCGCCTCAAAGTCCACCCAGTCCAGGGAGGACACCAGCTTCAGTTGCTGGTCGTGGTGGTTTTTGAAGGGCTTGCACACCACATCGTGGTCCATGGGAATCCGCTCCGCGGTTCGGTCGTAGCCCAGGGAGGTGCCGCTGTCAAAGATGGGGGCCATGCCCAGCCACTCCAGAGTTTCCGGGTTGCGCAGCAGGCCGAAGTTGTTCAGGTGGCGGTCCTCATTGGCTAGAAAATAGTCTACCACCAGCATTTGGTCCAGGGCGGGCACCACGTGGTCTACACCCAGGGCCTGACAACAGGAGATGAAGTGCTGATACACCGATTGGCTGTTGCTCTTTTTCTGCGTCTGCATCACCTGCCAGGCGGTGACCAGTTCGGTGTCTGGGGTGACAAAGTCCGTACACACCGAGTAGGGCTGGCCGTTGCTCCAGAGCAGACGGTACGGGACGTGGGGGATGTTCAGACGCTCCATAATGCCTGTGGCAATGACCTCGTTGAAGGGCTGCTGCTGGAAGGGGGCGCTGCCGCCTTTAATGAGACAGCGGGCTCCGTCCACGATCTTCCAGCACTTTCTCAGATACCCGTCGGTGGTATTGTCCGGGGAGCAGAAGTCAACCCCGGCGCTGGGTTTGGGCTGGCCGAAGAGTACGCTGCCCACGTCGTCGGAGAAGGGATTGTCGTAGAAGTTGATGGTGTCCCAGATGACCCCGGCGTCCTGAGGGCAAATCCAATAGTGATCGGAGAGACTCAGCCCATAGCTGCGCAGGGGCAACAGCTGCGGGCTGGACAGTCCCAGCGTCTCCAGGGCCTCCCGTATGCCGATGCGGGTGGTGGGGATGCAGCGGCTCGTCCACCACTGGTTCAGGGCGGCCCGGTCCACCTCTCCACTGGGGGCACAGGTGCCCACCGGGAGGTGTTCGGGTGTGTACACGGTGCTGATATGTCGAATCGACCCGGTGGCCTCGTCCAGTTCCAGCGCTGCCACTGCCAGCCGTTTGTGCATCAGGGTGCAAATCATGGGTAGTCCTCCCTTCATATTGAGTGTATTGTAACATATCCATAAAAACTCTGCAATAAAAAATGTGTTTCCGGTCAAAGTGAATAGAATAGACTGGAGGAGCGCTTGATTTCTGTGTCGGGATTGAGTACAATATAAAAATACTATCGAAGGAAAGAGGGAGTACTATGCTGGCCTATACCTATATCCGACAGGGGAAATTCGAACTGCTGGACAAACCCAAGCCGGTGCTGCTGGACGACCGGGACGCCATTGTGAAGGTGACTTTGGCCAGCATCTGCACCAGTGACCTGCACATCAAGCACGGCAGCGTGCCCCGTGCGGTACCCGGCATCACCGTGGGCCACGAGATGGTGGGGGTGGTGGAGCAGGTGGGCTCCGCGGTCACCACCGTAAAGCCCGGGGACCGGGTGACGGTGAATGTGGAGACCTTCTGCGGGGACTGCTTTTTCTGTCAGCACGGATGGGTCAACAACTGTACCGACCCAAACGGCGGCTGGGCCCTGGGGTGCCGCATCGACGGCGGACAGGCGGAGTATGTCCGGGTGCCCTATGCAGACCAGGGCTTGAATCAGATTCCAGACACCGTCACCGACTTACAGGCTCTGTTGGTGGGGGATGTGCTGGCCACGGGCTACTGGGCCGCACAGATTTCTGAAATCCAGGAAGAGGACACGGTTCTCATCTTGGGCGCTGGGCCCACGGGCCTGTGTACCCTCCAGTGTGTGACCCTGTACCACCCCAAACGCATCATTGTCTGCGACCTGGACGAGAGCCGACTGGCCTTTGTCCGCCAACACCACCCCGGCGTGCTGACCACAACGCCCAACGGGCTGAACGACTTTGTGGTGGCCCACAGCGATCACGGGGGCGCCGATGTGGTGCTGGAAGTGGCGGGGAGCGCGGAGACCTTCCGCATGGCCTGGGAGTGTGCCCGGCCCAACGCCATGGTCACTGTGGTGGCCCTCTATGACGGCCCCCAGACGTTGCCCCTTCCTGATATGTACGGGAAGAATCTGACCTTCAAGACCGGCGGCGTGAACGGCTGCAACTGTCCGGAGACCTTGCAGCTTATTGCCCGGGGGAAGTTGGACACCACGCCCCTGATTACCCATACTTATCCACTTTCTCAGATCGAGGAGGCCTATCAGCTGTTTGAGAACCGACAGGACGGAGTCATCAAGGTTGCCATTGAGATGGCGTGAGTATTGCGGTTCCACCATGGCGGGCGCAACCAGCGCCCGCCTCTATTTTGCCCTTGACATATATAGAACGCCTATATATAATTGGGTATATAGATAACCTATATAGGAGGGGCTTTATGGAACTGGACAAGAGCTTGGTCAGCGGCAGCATGGGACTGCTGGTGATGAAATTGCTGGAAGAAAAGGACATGTACGGCTATCAGATGATTGAAGAGCTGAAAAAACGCTCGGATGACACCTTCCATCTAAAAGCGGGCTCGTTGTATCCCCTGCTCCATGGACTGGAGGAGAAGGGCTGTGTCTGCGCCTATGAGCAGGATGCGGTGGCGGGGAAGCCCAGGCGGTACTATCACTTGACGGAGCAGGGACACCGAACCCTGCAAGAAAAAGAGGAGTCTTGGAATCAATACGCCCGTGCGGTGAATCAGGTGCTGAAAGGGGGAGCTAGTTGTGTGGCAGGGTAAGACCATCGACGGCTATTTGGAGGCTGTGGCAGAACAGATCAAGTGGAGGCGGGCCCGGCCTGTGGTGACTCAGGAGCTGCGACAGCACCTGGAGGACCAGCGGGATGCCTTTGCCGCGGAAGGGCAGGAAAACCCGGAGCAGCTGGCAGTGGAGGAGATGGGGGACCCCGTGGCCATTGGGGCCCAGCTGGATGGACTCCACCGCCCCAGACCCCAGTGGGGGCTGCTGATGGGTACCATCTTGCTGGCCTTGCTGGGTACGGTTCTCCAGCTGTGGCTCACGGCCACATGGGAGAATCCAAATCTGGACCTCAACCCGTTGAGAACAGAGGGGGTATTCGTTTTGGGGTGTGGGGCCCTTTTGCTGGGCTACTTTTTGGACGATGCCCGGCTGGCTCGCCACGGCAGAATCATCTATGCAGGTGCCCTGGTGGCTGGCGTGGTGGCGGCGGCTCTGTCCCCACAAACCTATGGGGCTGCCACCTATGCCCGATATGTCACCTTGTGCTACCCGGTGGTGTATGCGCTGTGGCTGTATACCTGCCGTAAAAAGGGCTGGTGGGGGTTGGTGTTGGCCTTAGGAGGCGGTGCCCCATTGGCGTGGATTTGCATGCGAGTCCCCCACATGCTTGGTTTGCTGCTCCTGTTGGTGAGTGGGTTTGCGCTTATGCTGGCGGCGGCTTGGAATGATTGGTTTGGCGTGGGTAAGCGGAAGGGCATGTTGCTGGTATTGACCTGTGGCGTGCTCTTTGCCGCCGTGGCGTGGATGGTTCTGTTTGGGTTCGGCTACGGTGTGCAGCGGCTGCAAGTGTTCCTTTACCCGGAGCAAGACCCCATGGGGATGGGGTACCAGGCTTGTACCATCCGAGACGTGTTGGATGCGTCCCGATGGCTGGGGGAGGGCACATGGAACAGCTCTCTGCCCTTTGAGAGGATGGTCCCGGGCTGTGAGGCGGACGCCTTTCTCACTACCATCATATATCGGCTGGGATGGGGGCCGTTTCTGGCCATTGTACTTCTCTTTGCAGGGCTGATGGCGTGGCTGTGGTGCCGCTGCCTCAAGCACAGAAGCCAGTTGGGGAAAGCCGTGATTCTGACGGTCCTGGTGGTTCTATGTGGTCAGGCCCTCTGTAGCGTGGCGTGGAACCTGGGGTATGCCCTGTATGCCTCGAACTTTCCGCTGATGGCGGGGAATTGGAACACCGTGGTCAATATGGGGCTGATTGGTTTGGCTTTATCCGTCCTGCGAGGGGAGAGTATCGCCGGTGACTATGACAGGGAGGAGAAGACCTGGCTGCCCCGGTATCGCCTGAACATTCATCTGGAAAAATGCTGAATGAGGAGGGGCTCTGCTTTGTGTGCAGGGCCCCTCTCTTTTGATTGCCAGCGGGAAAGAAGCGTGGTATGATAAGCCCATCCAAGGAGGAGGTGGCCCTATGCCCCTACAGATGGTACGCAATGATATTACTACCATGAAGGTGGATGCCATTGTCAACGCCGCCAAAAATAGCTTGCTGGGCGGGGGCGGCGTGGACGGAGCCATCCACCGCGCCGCCGGGCCGGAGCTGCTGGAGGAGTGCCGCACCCTGGGCGGCTGTCCTACGGGACAGGCTAAAATCACCAAGGGGTATCGCCTGCCCGCTCAATACGTGATTCACACGGTAGGCCCAATCTGGCGGGGTGGAGATTACGGGGAGCGGGAACTGCTGATTTCCGCCTACCGTTCCTCTCTGGAACTGGCGATGGAGTATGGCTGCCAGACGGTGGCTTTCCCCCTCATTTCCTCCGGGGCATACGGCTACCCCAAAGACCAGGCCCTCAAAGTGGCGGTGGACACCATTGGGGACTTTTTGCTCTGCCATGACATGACGGTCTACCTGGTGATTTTTGACCGGGCGGCCTATACCATCGGCGGCAAGCTCTTTTCCAACATCGCCGCCTACATTGACGACCACTATGTGGATGAGCATACCCAAAGCCACCGGGATATGTCCTGGGAAGCGGAACCCATGGAGGCCCAGCTGTGGTGCGCCTCCGCACCCCTGAGTCTGGACGAGGCCCTGGGCCAGCTGGACGAGAGCTTTTCCCAGATGCTGCTGCGGAAAATTGACGAGCGGGGCATCACCGACGCCCAATGCTATAAAAAGGCCAATATTGACCGCAAACTGTTCTCCAAGATTCGCTCAGACGTTCACTATAAGCCCTCCAAACCCACCGCCATGGCCTTTGCCATCGCCCTGGAGCTGCCTCTGGAGGAGGCCCGGGAACTGCTTCAAAAGGCCGGATTTGCCTTTTCCCATGCCAGCAAGTTTGACATCATCGTGGAGTATTTCATTGCCCATCAAAACTACAATATCTTTGAAATCAATGAGGCGCTGTTCGCCTTCGACCAGAGCCTGTTGGGAGGCTGATACCATGCCTCGTGCCGAAGTGACACAGATGCCTTGTTCCAGACTGTTCCACCGTTGAGAATATAATTGTCGCTTTCCAGGCGACCACATAGAAGGAAAATTCCCCCATCCTGTGTTTGTAAAATCACAACACAGAATAGGGGGATTTTTTATGAAAAAGAATTTGACTGAGTTGGTATTCATTCTGGACCGCAGCGGCTCCATGCAAGGGATGGAGGGGGACACCATCGGCGGCTTCAATGCCATGCTGGAAAAGCAGAAGCGGGAGCCCGGCCAGGCGTTTGTCTCCACCATTCTCTTTGATGACCGCACCCAAGTGCTCCACGACCGGGTACAGGTGGGGGAGGTCCGGCCCATCACCCGCAAGGAATACTACGTCCGGGGGTGTACCGCGCTGTTGGATGCGGTGGGCGGGGCCATCCATCATACTGGAAACATCCACAAGTATGCCCGCCCAGAGGATGTGCCGGAACACACCCTCTTTGTCATCACCACCGATGGCATGGAGAACGCCAGCCGCCGCTATTCCGCCCAGCAAGTCAAGAAGATGATTGAGCGGCAAAAGGAACGGTACAGTTGGGAGTTTCTCTTCCTGGGGGCCAACATCGACGCCGTGGAGGCGGCGGGGGAGCTGGGCATTGCCCCGGACCGAGCGGTGAACTACCACTGCGACAGCCAGGGCACCCAGCTCAACTACGAGGCCATCAGCCAGGCGGTGAGCGCCGTCCGGTGCAGTGCTCCCTTGGATGCCCACTGGAAGGACGCCATTGAGGCGAACTTCCGTCGGCGGCAGGGTGGACGCCGCTGAGGGGTTACATCTGCCCCTTCCAGACCCGGGCCAGAATGTCTTTGAGCACCAGTAGGGCGTCGGTGTGGTTGTAGTCGTAGTCCACCCGCAGTTGGGTGAGCATCTCCTGCAGGGCGGGGGCGTAGTCGTTGATACGTACCGTTTTGTGGTAGGTGGCCAACACTGGATATTTCTTGCTCCACACCTTGTTCCAGTCAATGCGGGCCTGGGCCTCGTCGCTGACGCTGTCGATCATCTGCTGGGCCTGCTGCTCGTCAAAGTCGTATTCGATGAGCTCGTCCAAGGTCATGTGGTAGAGCATGGCCAGTCCCTTGGACTGGCGAATATCAGGCAATGTCTCATTGGTCTCCCATTTGGAGATGGTCTGGCGGCTGACCCCCAGTTTTTCCGCTACATTTTCTTGGGTCAGCCCGCTCTTTTTCCGGGCGTGGTATAAACTGCTTCCCAAACTCATGGTGTATTCCTCCTGGTTTCCCGTGTCTTGTATGTCCAGTATACCGTTCTCACGAGAAAAAAGCTACCAAGGGAACCTGGAATGTTTGCCCGTTTTCCTGACAAAAAAGAAGCATGCCTTCCGACCCGTTTGGAAGGCATGCTCTGTTGATGTTAGCTTTTTACGCAAAACGCTTCTTTTTCATTAAATATAGGTAGGCCAGCAGGGACACAACACCGTCAAAGGCCATGCCAAAGCCGAACAGCAGCGCAATCCCGGTGAGGGAAGGGGTCCAGACTCCGGTGCAATAGAGGAGAAAGGCACCGCCATAATATAGCGCATTGGTGGCGATGGACTCAAACAGCATGTAATTGGCTTTGCCCAACGCATAGAAGATGGCATCAAACACATTCTGAAAGGCGTATACCATATAAAAGCCCAGCAACAGCAGCACCAAGCGGAACAGGGCGTCCGTGTCAGCATAGCCCAGAACGTACTGCATAAATGGTTTCCAGAGGGGGATGGAGCCCAGCCATATTACACAAATCACGCCTGTGAGAGCAAAGTAGGTACGTTGGCGCACCGGGCAAGATGCGGGATCGGAGGAAACTTCTTGTTTGATGACCTCTGCCAGCTGTGTCACCGGAAGCAGGAGCCAGCTCCAGATAAAGCTGTTTGCCACCCAATAGAGGCCCTGTTCCTGGACTACATTCACCATGCGCACAATCATCAGCATATAGGCCAGATTTCGTACAAAGGACTCCAGGCCGGAAAGGCCTCCTACTTTGAAAAACTCTTTCAGCCAGCCAAAAGAGATAGGTTCCCTGGCAAATAGTCGAACGCCTTCTCTGGACAGCATCGAAAGGGATACCATCAGCAGCAAGGTGTTGACGAGAAGATTGGAATATCCCACTCCATTGATACCCAAGTGGAGGGAGCAGGGCAGGGGAGAGATGAGCAAGGTATCCAGAACAACGCTCAAAACCAACCGGGATAGGGTCAGAAGATAGAGATATCTGGTTCGGCCCAGGGTGATCAGTGCCACCAGGGCAAAAGAACCCAGCATGCCCAGACCATTGGCCAAGCACTCCAGACGGATGTAGGATGCAGAGGCATCTACCATGCCGGGGTCCACCGCCATCCAGTGCAGCAAGGGGTGCACCAAGACGCACAGCGCCAGAGACATGACTGTATAGATGCAGGCGGTGACAAGTAGGCCACTTCGGACTCGGTTATGAAATTCAGTGGTCTCCTTTCCTGATTGGCCCAAAAAGTAGAACAGGGGGAGCAGCACAGCTTCTTGAATAACTTCATAAGCTAGATTCACCCACCCAAGCTGTCCTGCAATGGAATAGGCCCATGGGTCAGGCATTTGGCCTAAGAAATGGATGCGAACAGTGGTGTAAATGGCAGGACATAGGCCCATAACCAGCAAAGAGAGATAGAGACGGAAATCAAATGTGTGGGAAGAAAGCTGTTTTCTCATGGCGTCTCATGGGGGATCTCGATCTTCTCTACCTGAATGGTTCCGCCTTCGATCTCCGCCATCATCATGGTGATCTCCTGGTGGAACCGCCGAGGACCGCAGGAGCCGGGGTTGAGCCAGAGAAGGCCGTCCTTTTCCTCCTGTACATACTTGTGGGAGTGGCCGAATACCACCACATTCACCCCTGAGAGGTCCACTGGGACCTCTTTTTTGTTGTGGACCATGAAGAAGGTGATGCCCTCTAACGTGACGGTGAGGTCGTGGGGGATGTCTTCTGCCCACTCCTTGTCGTTGTTCCCCCGGACGATGTAGAGGGGGGCGTACTGTTGCAGCTGCTCCACAATGGCGGGCTTGTTGATGTCGCCGCCGTGGAGGATGGCATCTGCGGTTTTCAGGTGCTCCTCCACTTGGGGCCGCAGCAGGCCGTGGGTGTCGGAGAGGATGGCGAGTTTCATACCGATTCACCTCGCTGATAGGTCTCTTGAATGGCTCGATAGAATTGGCGGGCGTGCTTTAAATCCTCGGTGTCCGGGTGTCCTTTGGAGATACCGCCCACCAGCTTGAAGGGGCCGAAGGTGTCATAGCCTTTACAGGAAAACTCGCCTAGAACTGGGCAGCCTTTCTCCTGGGCAATCTCCGCCACCGCTTTTGCGCCGGTGCCTTTCGCCCCGCCGTAGGTATAGACGAAGAAGACCGGCTTGCCCTGGGGCAGATACTGACGGGCAAACTCCACCACGGCCTTTTGAAATTCAAAACCGTAGATGCCGGAGGCGAAGCCCACACAGTCATACTCCTCCAGTCGGACGAGCTGGCGAGTAGTCACGTCGATGAGGTCTACCTCGTCTTCCTCTGCCATGGCCTCCAATACCTTCAAGGTGTTTCCGTGGTGCCGGGAATAGTAGCAAATTGCAGTTTTCATCCATTGTTCGGTGGCCACGGTTCCTTCGTTTTCAAACATGGCGATCCCTCCTCACTCTGCGTCTTCGTCCAGGGCTTCCACCAGAAAACTCACCGGACGAAAGCCATCGTTGCAGGAGAGCATGGCGGACGTGGGATTCTTCATCCAGCCGTCATAGAAATTCTCTGCTCCATGGCTCAGGGCCAGGACAAAGGGGGAGAGGGTGTCCCAGGCGCTTTGGCAAAAGCCCTCTGGTTTTTCCCAGCCGTTGGCGAGGAAGACCTGTCCCACTTCCATGTCACAGGCGTGGGAGATGGGGTTCTCGTACTGAGCCATCAGGTCTGGGTATTGAGTGATGCGCATGACGGTAATCTTACACTTTTTCATATGATAATACCCTCGCAGTGGTCGATTTCGTGTTGGATGATCTGAGCGGTCCACCCAGTGAAGGTTTTCAGCCGTTCCTGGAACTTCTCGTTTTGCCAGCGCACTTTGATGGAGTTCCACCGTTTGGCGGGGCGGGTCCCAGTGAGGGAGAGGCAGCCTTCCACGGCGTCATATGGGCCGGACTTCTTGACGATCTCCGGGTTGAACATGACCATGTAGGTGCCCTCGTTGTCAAAGGCAATGATGCGCTTGTTGACGCCGATCATATTGGCGGCCATGCCCACGCAGCCCTCTTTGTGGTGCTCCAGGGTCTCCAGCAGGTCGGCGGCCACGGACTGGTCTTCCGCTGTGGCGGGCTCTGCCTTCTGGGCCAGAAAGGTCTCATCTTTGCAGATATCTCGTATCATAGTTGGTTTGCTCCCTTCATTTACCCCAGCTCAGGACTGCGTGGAGGGTGGCCTCTGTGGCCGCTGGGAAATTCCTCTGTACTTGCTGATAAATCAGCTGTCTGGATTGGCTGGGTTCCTGATTATAGGCAGAGGAGATATGCTCATAGCCCCAGAGAGCCTCCGGCGTGGTGTAGACCGAGACAGGCCATCCATAGGGCTGGCCCTTTTTGTTCAGGCGACGACGGAAATCCCGAATCAGCAGATACCCGTACATCTGAAGATCGGTGACTGTGCCCTCAAAGTTCTTCTCGCCGCCTTTACCGAATCCAGCCAGGAGTTTGAGTTCAAAGGAGAACAGCTCCTCCTGGGTGGCAAACTGGTCCATGATGCGCTTCTGGCGCAGGCTGGCCAGTTCCTCGTCCCACCGGCTGTCAAAGTCGTAGCCGTCCCGCCGCCAGTTGGCGAAGTGGGGGAACCAGGTCTTAGAGATGAATCCGGCCTTTTTGCCGAAGAATTTGCCGTAGGCCACACGGCCACTGCGGGCGATGAACTTCCGCCACTCCCAGGGGTCTTGCTCCGGGTCACCACTCCACCAGTAGAGGTTGGAGGTGTGCTCTTCCACCGAGAACCCGTCAATTTCATTTTTAAATAGGGGGAGAAAACCCACCTCGTCCACCCAGTCTATGAGCTCTTGCCAGCTGCAGATGCGGTAGGGGTTATCCCAATCCAGTCCCCGCATGATCCATTCCCCGTTCTCCAAGGCCATGGCAGATACCTCCTTTTGTCCTCATTGTCACGGCCATTATAGCATACAGAAGGCGAAAATGCTATGAAAGTAACTTCCATGCCAGAAGGTAGAAACGTGAGGCCACTGCAACAGGAGTTGCGGTAGACTCACATTTTAAGAATGCAAGTGCCTTTGCAGAGGGCTTGTTATTGGATGCGAAAACCATTGGAAGTCTTTCCAAAAACATATTCCATTTTTTTCTCATAGGTAGGGAATTCCAGTCGCTCATATCCGGCCTCTTCGTGGAAGGATATGACGTGGTTTGACCAGTGAATCCAGAGTAGTTGCGTGTTTTTTGTGCCTATGCCGTCGTCCATACGGGTGTTCATCCTACTTTCTATGTTTTGTGGGAGTTGCAAAAAGAGCCTCACAATTCTGTGCGGCCCTCAGGGTGAAAATATGAGAGAATGGTACATGGGAGCCGGTGTAACAACCGGCTCCCATGTACGTATAGAGGGGGGACATCTCAGAATGTGCGATCTCCGGTTACGGAGATATTCTACCATTCGGGTGAAGCGGATACCATGACAGATACCGCAAATTAAAGCGGTCTATTTCCCCTGTGATAGAAAATTTGCCCCGTTAATTCTTTGACTTGTCCAGCCGCTCCTTGCACATGTGGTATTGTTGGGCGTCAATGGCGCCAGTGGCCAGCATCTGCTCTGCCCAGAGCTGGAGGGTTTCAACCGTGATAGAAATGCGCTCCAACTCCTGTTGAATGAAGATGAAGTCGGTCAGCTCGTCATCGCTGATCATACCGTCTGCGGTGATCTCAATCAAACGGTCCTTCCGCTTATTCATGGAGTTGAGAGAGGCCAGCATCTCCAAAACGATCTGGGATAGCTCCTTGACCTTTACTTCTGGCACATATTGCTGCCCGATGGGGCATTGATTGGCACAGTAATAGTTGCAGAGGTTGGGCTGCTTGTACTGTCTGGCCATAATCAGCACTTCATCCGGATGGGGGTAACAGCGCTCGTTTTCAATCCGCTCAATGCGTTCCGGTGCAATGGACTCCAGCAATTCGCTTGCCGCTTCTCGGGTGAGGTGCAACGCCTCCCGGGTCTTGTGGTAAATATTTTTATTTTCTTTTGTGGATACTCTCGCCATGATTGTAATCCCACCTTTATGATGTGTCTTATGGCCATTATACGGTGTTTTGAAGAGAAAGACAATTCCTTTTCAGAAAGGGAGCGTGGAAAGTACGTTCAAAAGTCCAGTGGCAAAGGCTCTGTGGCCTTCCTGGGTAAAATGAACGCCGTCATAAGAAAGGGGAATATTCCAGTCTCCGGCGTTGGCAAAGTGGATACCAAGTCGCTGGGCCAGTGCGGTACAGTTTTGGGCAAAGGTGTGGGAGTGGTCAATGAGTTGCTGGTTGGGCACCCATTCTCCCAGGGCCATGGGCGGCGGGGCGATGAGCAATATTTGTTTGGGAGAAAGCGGTATTTTATGAAGAAAACGTTCCAGTTTTGCCGCTGCCATTTCTGGGCTGAGGCCTTGGAGCAGGTCGTTGGTGCCCAACATGAGAATCAGTAGATCGGTGTCAGACGGAAGGGCAGGGAGAGCCGTGGGGATCTCTCGGCCATTTTGCCCCAAGTTGTACACAGTCCAGCCGGTTTCCGCAGCCAGAATATCCACCCAGCGGTGATCTGGGTCATACCGTCCACCCAGAAAGGAGCGGGGGTCATAGCCGTAGGTATTGGAGTCGCCAAAGCAGGTGACGTTCATGGTCTTCCTCCTTGTATCCATACAGGATTGATTGTCCTTTATTATATAGGTACCTGGGAAGAGCGGCAAGAGAAGATAGCTGCTTTTCTTTCCTGTTGCTATGTGCTATATTGAAAATGACAGAAATAATTTGCATCACGGTAAGCAGCGCAAATCCAGGAGGTGACTTATGAGTCAATACAGAGGAGAGATACTGGGCTCTGAGGTCGTGATAGATTTGGAGCACACCAAAGAGTGGTACAGCCAGTCGGAAGAGTGGCCGTGTACATGTGGTCATTGCCGCAATTTTTTGGCGTTGGCAAAACAGAGGCTTCTTCTGCCTTCGATGATGGAACTGCTGGACAAATTCTCCATTGTGCCGGAGAAAGCCACCTATGTGTGTGAACTGGACCACAATGATAAAGGCCATTTGTATGAGATTAGTTATCGCGTTGCAGGTCGAAAGCTTGAAAAAGAACGGGAAGATCTTGTGGAGTATTCCTGGGGAGGGGGCGGGTGTGGCCACAACCCGTACCCATATGGAGCTCCGGGATTTCCAGAGCCCCATTTTGACCTGGAGTTTTTCGTGACGTTGCCGTGGGTATTGGACGAACCGGACGAATAAATGGAGGGTGTGAAATGAGATTGCGCTGAATAGGTAACATCCAAAAACGAAAAACTGGAGGTTACTGATATGGAAATCAGAGAATACCGAACCTACAACGAACAGGAAATTCTGCCCCTGTATACCAGCGTAGGCTGGACGGCCTACACCGATGCCCCGGACACATTGCGGCAGGGATTTGAACACTCTCTTTTGACCCTTGCGGCATATGAAAATGGGCAGCTTGTGGGGCTGATTCGTACTGTGGGAGACGGATACACCATCGTGTTTGTACAGGATATTTTGGTGTTCCCGGAGCATCAGAGAAAAGGAATTGGAGCGGCGTTACTGCAAGCGGTGTTGGACCGCTTTGGCCATGTGCGGCAGATGGAACTGGCCACAGATGACACGCCCAAAACCATAGCCTTTTATAAATCCTTGGGCTTTTCGCCAATGTCTGAGATAGGATGCTGCGGATTTATGCGGTTGCTGCCATGCGGAACAGAGTGAAACCACAAAAATTTGGAATCTGATAATTCCGGCCTGACAAAACAGAGGGGACTGGGTATGATAAATCCCAGTGTACCGATGGTAAATCAAGGAGTTAGGGACAGCTCACAGCTGATGGCTGACGACTATGCCAGACCAGAGGGACAAAATATTTTGATTGAGTAAGGAGCTAACACCTATGAAGAAGCTGTTTATGGAGCCGGAAGTGAAGATTACCAAGTTTGAGGACGAGGACCTGATGCGCACGTCTAGTGTGACTGTTGGTCCTGATGAAGGTGTGCCTGATTATGGGGAAGAATTCGAATGAGAAGATTTGGCTCATTGGTAGGAGGCTTGCTGGCCCTTCTGTGCCTGACGGCCTGCACAAGTCCTCAGCCCCAGGAGCAGAGCACCAGCCCTGAGGTGGTCCAGACCCAGGAGGTCAGCCCCAAAGTGGAGAACACCCAAGCACCTGAAGCCACCCAGACTCCTGAGGTGACCGACGAGGAGACCACGCCTTCCGAGGAGACAGAGGGCACCGACATTCCCGACGAAAGCGTGGAGTTTGGGGATTGATTTTATGATTGTATGATCTGAAAATACAGCTGGAATTTATGGAAAATCCTACTTGACGGATTGGATTAAAGTGGTTATGATAAGTTGCGGCCATCCGGGGAGGTCGTGCATAAAGCTTTGTGTTCCTTGGAATGGCACGCGATATGGTAAAAAGCTAGAGGAAGCGTATCTCCAGGAGCGGTTGGAGCAGATGGAATTGTGTGAGTTCCGCCGAAATGTGGAACAGATTGCGGAATACTGGTTTGCACCTCATGAGAAGAAGATGGAGCTGACAGACGGAGCCCAAGAGATGGCCAATGGAATGCTGGGGTCTGCGGTGTATGGAACTAGATGGAAGTTGGAGGAGAATCTAATCAACAAGCATCGCGCAGGACTCGGCAGCGTGGAGCAGGCAGGCCTTCGTTATCTGTGGCACTGTATCTTCCTGCCCCGGAAGAACATGGAGGGCATGTATCCCATTTTGCGGCGACATCCGGCGCTGCTCCCAGCCTGCTGGCTGGTGCGAGGCGGGCGTATGGTATTTGCCACTCCGGGGCGCTCCATGAAACATTGCCGTGCCATCTGGCGGACGGTACAGCGGGTAAAGAAAAAGGAACAGACAGAGAAGAAAAACAGAAGATAACTGGAAGGGGAGAGCCGTCTGAGATCAGACGGCTCTCTCATACCAAGATTCCAATGTCCAGGAAGGGGGACAAGCAGATGAAGCAGACAACCGGAGAGACCTGGACCACCGTGATCTCTTCCCGGGGGGACCACTGGTGGAACGGTATGGGAGAGGTGTGGGAGTACCGCACCCTCATCAAAACCCTGGTGATGCGAAATCTAAAGACCATGTATGCCCAGACGGTGCTGGGGCCCATCTGGCTGGTGATCTCGGCGGTGCTGTCCAGCTCGGTGATGACCCTGGTGTTTGGCACCATTGCGGGGATATCCACCGACGGCATTCCACAGTTTCTCTTTTATCTGTCCGGCAACATCCTGTGGATGAACTTTTCCGGATGTGTCACAGGCTGTGCAGACTCGCTGCTCAACCACGCGGGACTGATGGGGAAGGTTTACTTTCCTCGCCTGTGCGCCCCCATTTCGGTGGTGCTCTCCAGACAGTTTCAATTTCTGGTTCAGACCTGCATTTTCTTTCTGGTCTATGGCGTGCTGCTGAGGCAGGGGGGAGGCTGGGGCCCCACCTGGTGGGTACTGGCCACCCCGCTGCTGGTGATTCAGCTGCTGGCCCTGGCCACTGGAACAGGCCTTATTTTGGCTTCCGCCACCGTGCGCTATCGGGACATCCGTGTACTGGTCTCCTTTGGCCTGCAAATCTGGATGTATGCTACTCCGGTGGTATACCCAGCTTCTCAAATTCAGGCGCAGTGGCGCTGGCTGTACCTGCTCAACCCGATGGCACCCGTGGTAGAGTGCTTCCGTGGCGCTTGGTTTGGCACAGGGACAGCTTCTTTGAGCGCCATTTGTATCAGCGTGGGAATGACGGTGCTCATTTTAGTGCTGGGACTGTGGATGTTCCACCGGGCACAGCGGAAATTTATTGACACCATCTGAGGGAGGTGGACACCATGGCAGAGACGGTTTTACGCCTGGAGGGCGTGGGAAAAACCTACCGGCTGGGCAAGACCAGCGGAGCGGCCACTATTCAGGGGCGCTGGCAGGCTTGGCGCAAGGGAGAAGGGGGAGGCGCTCCCACCTCCTTTCAGGCCTTGCAGGATATCAATTTAGACATTTACAAAGGGGAGCGCGTGGCGCTTTTGGGCCGCAACGGGGCGGGGAAATCCACCCTGCTCAAGCTGCTGGCCCGCATTACCGCCCCCACTGAGGGGACCATATACATCAACGGGAAAATCTCCAGTATGCTGGAGGTGGGGACGGGCTTTCACCGGGAACTCACCGGCCGGGAGAATATCTTTCTCAGTGGTGCGATTCTGGGAATGAAGCCCCAGGAGATTCAGGAAAAACTGCCGGAAATTTTGGCTTTTTCCCAGTGTGAGACCTTCCTGGATACCCCCGTGAAACGGTATTCCTCCGGCATGTATCTCCGGCTGGGATTTACGGTCACCGCTCATTTAGATGCAGATATTTTTCTCATGGACGAGGTGCTGGCAGTGGGAGACATGGCATTTCAGAAGAAATGCCTAGACAAAATGCGGGAGATCTCCCAGCAGCAGGGGAAAACTATCCTCTATGTCAGCCACAACATGGATACTGTGCGCAGCTTGTGTGACCGCTGTATCGTGCTGGACGGCGGACAGGTGGTGTACGACGGCGACGTGGAACAGGGGATTGACCACTATATGATGCAGCGCCTGACGGTACAAGACAGCTATGATTTCACCGATGTGCCCCGGAAGGGAACGGCGCAGCTGATGCGGATGCAGCGGGCACAAGTGAGCCAGAAGGACCATTGGCTCAACCTCCAGTTGGATTTGAGCAGCAAAGAGCCGAGAAAGGGGCTGCATCTTCGGCTGACCGTGGCCAATGCCCGGGGAACACCGGTGGCCACGGCGGTATCTCAGCCGTTTGCCAGTGATGGAACGGCGGAACAGAGGCTCACCCTGACGCTGGACACGGATGCCCTAGTGTCTGGCACATACAGCGCCGATCTGGCGGTGGTGGAGCCTGTGGGAGACAAGCAGCAGCGCCATGATTTTCTGGAACACGCCATTGCATTTACCCTGGAGAAAGAGGAACTGCCCTATCGGGTGCAGTGGCCGCAGCAGACCTGGGGCAGTGTGCGCCTTCCGGTTATGAGAGTGGAGCATGGAGCGTAAGCTCTGTGTATCAAGAGAGAAAAGGGGGAATTGTTGTGCATGCACTGAGCATTCAACATGTCAACTACACGTATCAGACACAGTATCAGAAGGTAGAGGCCCTGCGAGATATCTCGGCGGACTTTGACGCCGGAAAGGTATACGCCATCGTGGGCAAGTCGGGCAGTGGTAAGACCACCCTACTCTCCCTAATGGCTGGGTTGGATTTGCCCACCCAGGGAGAGGTGCTCTGCCACGATGTGGCCACCAGTCAGATGCAGTTGGAGATGTACCGCCGGGAGAAGGTGGCGGTGATCTACCAAAATTTCCGGCTGTTTCCCCTGCTCACCGTGGCGGAAAACGTGATGTACCCCATGGAGCTGCGGGGGATGAGCCCCAAAGAGGCGCTGGGAAAGGCGAAAGCCTTGATTGAGCGGGTGGGACTGCCTGCCACGGTATTGGACCGCTATCCCACCATGCTGTCCGGCGGCGAGCAGCAGCGGGTGGCCATTGCCCGTGCCCTGGGGATGGAGACGAAGATCATGCTGGCCGATGAGCCCACCGGAAACCTGGATACCGCAAACGGTGAGAACATTTTCTCGATTCTGCAATCGCTCGCCCATGAAGATGGATATTGTGTCATCATTGTCACCCATGATCGCACCTTGGCCCAGAAGGCTGACGACGTCCTGGAGTTGCGGGACGGTCAGGTGGTGGGCTGAAGGAGAATGCCAGATGATTATTCGAAACGGAATCCTTAGCACGGTGCGTTCCAAAGGGAAAACGGTGCTGTTTACCCTCCTGATTTTTGTCCTGACGTTGTCGTTGGGGCTGGGATTGGGCCTGTGGAGCTATTGTACCCTGACCTTGCAGAGCATGGAGGAGACGTACACCTCCATTGCTGTGGTGGAGTACATGGGAGACCAGTACCCGGAGGAGTATGTAGCAGACGAAGCCGCCCGAGAGGCATTGAACCAGCTGGGAGATATTGATCAGGTTCCCGGTGTGGAGTTGTGGGAGACCACCAGCTGGGGTATGGCACTTACGGATGGATACCAGCGGCGGGGTAGTACCGTGCCCTATGAGAACCAACTGGTAGTGGCGGTGTTCAATCTGGTGGCCAAGCAAGAACAGGTGTGGGGGGTGTTGCCCTCCAATGACTTGCCGGACAACTACCTGCTTTTCCTGAATGCGAATAACAGTGCGGCCACCGTGAAGCTGGGTAGTGAGATGTGGGAGAACATTCCCTTTTTGGACCTGTCTACGGAAACGGTGGATACAGAAAACTTGCCCGATGTCTATTGTACGATGGGTACTCGAATCACCCTGGTGGACGAGACCCGAGGTGTGAACAAAGACATCTCGTTTCTCTTTGAGCAAGGGAATTATTTCAGTTATAACGCTGAGACCGAGGAACTCTCCGGCCTGTACATGGCAGATATGGGCTACATTGGCATTATTGGCGAGAACCTCTACTCCTATGAGGGAAAGAGCGGCGTAGCCATCCAGATTGATCCCGGAGACAGTGGATTTGTTCCGGAGAAGGATGTGCGGTATCTGCTGCACGGTGAAATCTTTGACAGCGGAAGCTCCAACCGAGCCATGGTGGTGACGGACTTCTATGAGGGCTGTGAAGCGTCTCCGTGGGTGGCGTTTGACAGCTATGATGACCCGGTGCTCCACGAGGGGGTTTTTGCTGAGTACGCGGAAAAGTATGAGTTAGGCAACAACTATATCCGTGTGGACGCCAGCGATGACATTGGGGCGTTGGAGCCCTTCCAG
This sequence comes from Pseudoflavonifractor sp. An187, assembly GCF_002160275.1. Classification (NCBI taxonomy): domain Bacteria; kingdom Bacillati; phylum Bacillota; class Clostridia; order Eubacteriales; family Oscillospiraceae; genus Pseudoflavonifractor; species Pseudoflavonifractor sp. An187. Next base: position 210,077 of record NZ_NFKG01000002.1, read on the forward strand.
CAGGGAATGCTCTATCTTCTGGACGGACGATTTCCCGCCGCGGGGGAGCAAGGTGTGTGCGTGATTAGCAACGACATTGCCGAGGAGCTGGATTTGGAGGTGGGAGACAGCCTCCCGCTGTCCATGATGCAGTCCACCCCGCAGGACCCCTTCGCCTTGGAGGAGACGGGCGAGGCCCAAACGTGGACGGTAGTGGGCATTGCCAACCAGGCGGAGACCTATGAGGGACGTGTCTGGGTGTCCCGAGGACAGGAGTTTCCTCGGACGTCGTTCTTTGGCTATCAGCTGGGCCGGGCTGTGCTGGATAATGATCTGGCGGTAGAGGCCGTGGAACAGATGGAGGCTCTGGTCCCCGATGGGGTGCGCATCACCCTGTTTGACCAGGGGTATTCTGCCGCAGCCCAGCCCTTGCAGGCCATGGAGTCTACAGCTCAGGGGGTCACCTTTGCCTCTCTGATCGGTGTGGTGGCCGTGCTGTTCCTGTTTGCGTTCCTCTTTGTGGGGCGGCAACAGCAGGCAGTGGATGTGATGACTTCTCTGGGTACGCCCAAGGGAAAAATTCGCCTGTGGCTGCTGTCCGGTGCCACCTTGGTGTGCGGCGTGGCTGTGCTGGCAGGGATGGTGATCTCTGCGGCCTCGATGCAATTGTTGGTGCAGCTGGTGCTGAAAGCGGCTGCGGCCTTCTATGCCGCAGATCAGCGGTATAGCAATGGTGCCTTGGGCATCACGAAGGATGTGGAGATGGTCCATCAACTGCCCCTGTGGCCCAGCCTGGTGGCAGGTGTTGTGGTCTTTGGTGTGGCCCTAGTGCTGTGTGTGGCCTTTGTGGGACAGGCGCAGCGGAAGAACACCCTGCGCCGTGGCAAAACCCGGGTGCGGGTGCCAAAGAGTACCACCAGTGTGGCAGGGAAGGGTGCCCTGCGGTTTGCCTATCTCTCTGCTCGCCGGGGCGGTTGGCGCTCCCTGGTGGTGCCGGTGGTTTCTCTGGTGTTGTCTGCGTTCCTGGGCTTTTTGATGGCTACTGCCCAGGGATGGGCGGATCAACGAGCCACCCTCTATGAGAACACCACCATCACAGGCCAGTTTACCTCCACCAACGGAAGACAGTACACGGGCTTGGTCTTGGCCAATCCGTGGAAGATATGGAACTCCGGGATGCTCTCTTCCATCGAAGTCAACGTCACCTATCACTACTGGCTGGAGGGTGAGATGCCCCAATTTGCCAACAACGACTATGGGGCAGACCGCAAAGAGGCCTGGATCAAGGACCAGTCCTCCATGGTATTCCTCAACGGGCTGCAAGTTGCGCCGGAGTTTATCTACGGAGAGGTGCCAAGCGTCACCTGGTTGGATGGATGGGACGAGAGCTTTTTGGCCGATCCCAGCTATCACGAGAACTGGTCTCAGACGCCTTGGCCCTGTGTGGCCAGTGAGCGCTGGATGAAGGAGCAAAACTTGAGTTTGGGAGATGAGATTCCGGTCAACTGTGAGATGCTGAATGGGGCAGTCCCGGTGAAAATTGTGGGCAGCTTCAACCCGGCGGGCGGCGAGGATAATCTCTATTTACCCCTGAGCTATTGGTGTTTGCCGCCTTGGGATACCGAGGACCAGCGGGAGAGCGTTCCGCCCTCTGGTAGCTTCCCCAGCGCTTGTTTTACCTTGGGCTCGGCCTATCATCTGGAGGCGTTCCGGGAATATCTGGCCCAAGAGGGATATAACCAGCCGGGGAGCAATGGAAGCAACCGGGTTACGGTTGTGCTCAATGACCACATCTTTAACCAGACGGTGCAGGCCTTGAACCGCTACATCACCTTGGGACAAATCCTGTTCCCGGTGCTCTTTATCCTGATGGGAGTGTTGGGCTTTGTGGTATCCTGGCTGATGGTCAACGGCAGACGCATGGAGTTTGCCATCATGCGGGGCATGGGTGCCCCTAAGAAATTGGTGTTTGGCTCCTTCTTCCTGGAACAGGTGGGGCTGTGCCTGATGGGCAGTTTGGTCAGCGGCCTGGTTGTCTCCGTGTGGAGCGGACAGCCCATGGTTTGGTTGGCGATTGCTGTGTTTGTGCTGTGCTATCTGGCAGGCTGTGCGCTGGCCGTGCGGACTGTGGGGAAAACCAATATCTTCGCGCTGCTGACACAAGGGGACTAAATAGAGCCCATATTCCCATAGAACCATTGGTTTGAATGCTGAATTTTTCCAGATAAAATGGCGAATAGAAAAACGCTGTCTGCTCAAACTATGCTCGGATTCCAAATCCAACACAAGTTTGAAGGAGGACAACAATATGTCTAGCAACAATAGTTCTAACAAGCTGGTGGTTCCCGGTGCCCGTGAGGCCATGGATAAGTTCAAGATGGAGGCTGCCAACGAGGTGGGCGTGAACCTGAAGGCCGGCTATAACGGCGACCTCACCAGCCGTCAGGCCGGTTCTGTGGGCGGCCAGATGGTCAAGAAGATGATCGAGGCCTATGAGAACGGCCTGAAGTAAGCAATAAACCGCACAACAAAAGAAAAGGGCCTGGTGGATGCGTTGCATTCTGCCGGGCCCTTTTGGCGGTTGGAAGGAGCTTCGTTGTACCACTTGCATCATACGTTCGGGTGATTTACAGGAGATAGAAACAAGTGGTAAAATATAATACAATCCTGTGCACAGAAAGGGAGTCCAGCGCATGGAGCACACCGTTATCGTACCTCGGGCGTTGAAACAGAAGATTACCAGTGTGCTGACCCGTGGACGGGTTGTGCTTTTTAGCGATCCCTGCGGCTTTGGGAAAATACCTGTGACGGAATAGCGACTGTAATGAAAGTCTGGAAGATGATGAGAAAACTGAAATTATTTGTTAGATATCATAAGAATAGCGATTGAAAATGTTTGTTTTTCCCTTAAAAGCACAAAAGCTAGATTGAAGGAAAGTGTGCGCAAGTGCGAACACAAATTCTCGCGGAGAAAGGAAGGCCTCATGGAGTATATTACTGTAACTGAAGCTGCAAAAAAGTGGGGAGTTTCCAATCGTATGGTACAAAAGTACTGTGCAGAAGGACGGATTGAAGGGGTTAAAAAGTTTGGTGTGTCTTGGGAAATTCCGTCCCATTCAGTCAAACCCAGAGATCCGCGGAAGGAGAGACACATAGATTCCAGAGCATATTCCTGTGAGGAAGAGGCGCTCCAGGGGCTTATGCCGCTGATGAACCATCCGTTTCAACCTGGAAAGTGTTTGGAATTTATCGATATGATGGAAGATGGGCCAAAGAAAAAGATTGCTTTGGCTGAATATCACTACTTTAGTGGACGACCAGAGGAGGCCGCCCAGGCGGCAGAACTGTTTTTGACAAGTCCAGACTTAGCGGTTCGGTTGTCTGCTTGCCTGATTTATGGATATGCCAACCTGTCACAGGGGCAGATTCAGCAAGCCAGGATGGCCCTGCGGGAGATCCGGGCGGCCATGGAATCAGAAAAAATCGTTTCGACTCAGGCTAAGACCATCGAATCCTTTGTAGCTGCTGCGGCAACGGTCCTCCTCCATCTACCACTGCCCAAGGAATTGCCTCCTTTGCAGCAGTTGCTTCCTGCTCTGCCCCTGGGGTTGCGGGCCTTTGCCATGTATGTACTGTGCCATTATCTCTATTTGCGAGAGGACTATCAGACCAGTTTGGGCATTGTAGAGGCTACTTTGGCTATGGGGGGGCAGAACTATCCTATCCCCGCCATCTATCTACATCTGGTAGCTGTTATGGACTGCATGAGCCTGCGAAAGGTAGCCCGAGCAGAACAACATTTAATGGCTGCGTGGGCCCTGGCCCGTCCAGACGATTTAATCGAGGCATTCGGGGAGCATCATGGCTTGTTGGGTGGAATGCTGGAGGCGGTCTTAAAGCCCCAATGGCCTGAGGATTTCAAGCGCATTATCAACATTACTTGTCGCTTTGCTGACGGTTGGCGTAAAATTCACAACCCAGTGACGGGAAATAATGTAGCGGATAACCTGACCACTACGGAGTTTACCATTGCCATGCTGGCAGCCCGGGGATGGACCAATCAGGAGATTGGACAACATATGAACATCTCACCGAATACGGTGAAGCGTTATTTGTCAACCTCAATGGAAAAACTCGGGATTAAACGTCGAAAAGATTTCAAAAAACATATGCTGCGGTAAATGCTGGAAATATTATTGCCCGTTTTAAAGGGGGAAATGGGTGATGGCAGAATCTCCGACTAGTGGTATAATCTAGATTAAGGCGGATAGCCACTGCATTTGGGCTTTTGCGCTGTAAAGTGATGGAAAAGCTGGCAAGCGCAATAAGACGAATGGGCCGTTTGGTGATAGGGCTGGAAATAATGTTGAAATTGTGATAAAATGGGAAATAGGAGGTGCCATGGTGAAATTAAAGGATCAGCTGATTCTGCGTGAAGTGGCTGGAGAATATGTCATTGTACCTACGGGGCAGCGTGTGCGAGAGGTGACGGGTGTGGTTTATATTTCGTCCTCCGCTGCCTATCTGTGGGATTATATGAAGGAACAAGACTTCACTAAGGATGATTTAGTTCGACTTATCTTAGAGCGCTATGACGGTGTAACCCAAGAAAAGGCTGCTCAGGATATTGAAAGATTTCTCAAAATTCTAGCAGACAACAACATCTTAGACGATGGAATCATCCGAGGAGGAAGCTCAGCTCGAATTGGGAAAGAACTGTGGGATAAGATATGGAAGGAGAAAGCTGGACATGGGCCTAAGGGACTTTGAACCAGCTTGCCGGAGGATGGAGTGGTTGGACCCGTTTTACAGGAGAGTGTGGGAAAAGGCTTTTGTCGAAGGCACCCCTATTTCTGGAACTTTTGAGCTTACTCCTCGGTGCAATTTTAATTGTAAGATGTGTTATGTCCACTTGAAATCAGCGCAGATTCCGCGCTATGGCCGGGAACTTACCGCTCGGGAGTGGATACGCATTGCTCACGAGGCTTGGGAGGAGGGAACCACTTGGCTGTGTATTACAGGAGGAGAACCTCTTCTTCACCCTGAGTTTTCTGTTATTTGGCAGGAGTTGAGCCAGATGGGCTTCTTCCTCGCTCTTCAGACCAACGCCTCGTTGATTACCGGGCCGATCGCTGACCTTCTAGAACGATATCCTCCGTGGAAAGCCAAGGTTACATTATATGGAACAAGTGACCAGGTGTACGAGGCTACTTGTGGGGTGACGAATGGATTTGAGCGGGTGAACGAGGGGATTCACACCCTGTTAGGTTTAGGAATTCCAGTTCAATTAGTAAGCACGATTATACACCCAAATGAACAGGACCTACTCAATATGGCTTGGTATGCTCAATGCCATGGACTGTCTTGGCTTCCTACGGGCAGTGTAAAGCCCTCCCTACGAGGTGCAGACACAAATGTGTTTGATGTCCGATTGGAGAACAAAAACCGTCCGGTCACATCAGAACAGGTGGAGTATTTTTTACAGCACCCTATTGATCCGAATCGAAAGCCGTGTACCTATTGCAAGGATTATAGGGTGGGGTACTGGATCACATGGAATGGTGAGATGCGGTTTTGTAGCTTTTTGAATGAGCCAAATATTCCGGTACATGAATTGACTTTTCAGAGGGCGTGGAGGGAGTTGCTTTGCTATGAAGAAACCCTGGACTGGCCTGAGGAATGCAAGACATGTTCGGCTAGTACTGTTTGCCTGAAATGTGCTGCATCTCTGGCGACATTAAGTGGCAGTGTGAAACATGCACCAAAGTCCTACTGTAAATCGGTGCAGATGTTATATAAACAAAAGAAAGGTGATTTGTTATGACTTTTGGCGAGACTTATATTGAGGTGGATGCTAGCGTGGTGAACGGGGGCATTGCACCAATGGCTATGATTTCGGGTAATCCAGAGCAGATGGATGGGGCAGGCTATCTTATTGTTTGGATTCGGTGGAGATATGATAATGTAACGGGAGAGGGAGGGTATACTGGAACGGGTTGGTACTTTGACGACCCTGATAACAATATAAATAAGTACTATGAAACGGAACAAGACTTCAAAAATTATTTGACAGATGTGAAGCCTAATGACCTTAATGATGTGATGTCAGATTGGGATGCAGAAAAGAAGGCGGCTTTTTTGAATAAACATATTGGTGTGCTACAAGCTAACCACTGTGTCTATTTCACTGCTGGTACACAGTGAGAAAGAAATGCTATCCTTCCAAATTGCAGGCATTGGCCTTGAAATCCACGGGGTTCAGGACAGATGGCTTCCCGGTAGTGCATGGAAATGCTTCTTGTCGGAGGATGGCCAGAAAGGCCATCCCGACATAGTGATGAGAATTTTAGATAAATGCTCTGTGGATTATCAGGTGGAAAAGTATTTTTGTCCGTCTCAAGCTGCATTTCAACAGATGTTTCGATTTGAATCGGATATATTGTTTACGAATCAGGACTGGAGTGTTTGTGTTGTTTTGCCGATTTCCAGACCAACTGGATTTCAAGTTCTATCTAATCATCTGTTTTACTCCAGAGGAATTGGTTGTGAGATGCTCCAATTGCACGCGTCTCTTATTGACATCCAAGGACGTGGGGTGCTGTTTTTAGGTCCTTCTGGCGTGGGAAAGACCACACAGGCGGAGCGCTGGGCACAGTTTAGAGGGGCTGATATTCTTAACGGAGATATTGTCTTTGTCCAGAGGACAGGGACAGAATTTTTGGGATGGGGTACTCCGTGGCATGGTTCTTCCCCATACTGCCTCAATACTTCTGTGCCAGTGAAGGCATTGGTGGTGCTGAAACAGGCTCCTTATAACGCATTGCGAGAGCTCGCTGGTTTTGAAAAGGTTAGGGAGGTCGCCGATCATGTATTCTACCCTACATGGTTGGACGGGGGGAGGGAGTTGTGTACGAATATTTTAGATCGACTTCTCACCCAAGTGCCCGTCTATCGTCTAGATAACAAGGCAGACCGAGAGGCGGTGGAGTTACTGGAACGGGAACTGAACCGGATATCCTGAGGGAGGAACGGAACACTTTGTTTTCTCATATTCGTCGTATTATTCGACGTATTCGGGAGGGCAGACTCAAAGAGCTGCTCTCCCAATGGTTTTGGATGGGGGGCTATGTCCGCAAGTACTGGCTACTCATCGGGCTCTACACCCTCATCGGGGCCTCCGGTTCCCTTATGGGGTTGGGAACCTCTCTGCTGTCTCGAAACCTGGTGGACTCGGTGACTGGAGACAGCACGGTGAAGATTTTGGCATCCGCTCTGGGCTATGCTGGAGTGGGGCTGTTTCAGTTGGTGATTTCCGCACTGCGAACACGGTTGTCCATGCGCATCACCATGAAGGTGGGCAACAAAATTCGCAGTGATATTTTTGCCCAAATTCTGAGGACGGAGTGGGAACACCTGTCTCAATTCTCTTCGGGAGACTTGTTGTATCGAATTAACGGAGATACCTCTGTAGTGGTCAACAACATTTTGACCTATCTGCCCAATGTGGCATCTATCCTCATCTCCTTTGGTGGTGCTTTCTGGGTGATGATGCAAAATGACCCCTGGATGGCACTTATTGCCTTAGCTGGTGCCCCCATCTCCTTCCTCAGCACCCGCTTTTCCATGCGGAAAATGCGAGAGTTCCAGAAAAAGCAGATGGAACTACAGAGCCACAAAACGGTATTCAACCAAGAGGCCCTGCAAAACATGCAGATGATCAAAGCCTTTGGACTGGTGGACTACTTCATCCAGCAGTATACAGAGGTACAGGACCAGTCCCTGGAATACGCTATGGTACAGAATACCTTCCAGTCCAAAATGACCATTCTCACGGGACTGATTGGGCAGCTCATTGGCTACGCCTGTTATGGGTTCGCAGTCTTCCGCCTGTGGCAGGGACAGATCACCTATGGTACCATGACCCTCTTTGTGTCCATGGCAACTTCCCTGCGGGGCTCCTTCTCTGGAGTCCTGAATTTGCTGCCCACCGCCATGCGGGCAGGTATCAGCGCCGGACGTATCATGGAGGTCGTCCAGTTACCTCGAGAGTCGGAAGAAGACCTGGAAAAGGGACGTATCATGTTGGAGCGGGCCAGAAGGACTGGTGTCCAAGTAGAAATGAGAGATGTGAGCGTGGCATACGGAGACAATGGCCCGGTGTATACACATGCCAACTTGTTGGCTCGGCCTGGTGAGATTATTGGCCTCATTGGCCCTTCTGGCCAGGGTAAGACTACAACTCTTCGCGTGTTGCTGGGGTTGTATCACACCCAGGAAGGACAGGTCATGGTGGCCAATCCCGGGAGCGAAATGGAGCCTGTGAGCGCAGGGACTCGCTGCCTGTTTAGCTACATACCTCAGGGGAATACCCTGTTTTCTGGGACAATTGCAGATAATATGCGTATGTTGAGGCCGGATGCCAGCGACCAGGAGATTATTGAAGCGCTACAAACAGCAGATGCATGGGAGTTTGTGGAAAAGCTGGAGGAGGGGATCGATACCCAAGTTCGCGAGGGAGGAAACCGCTTCTCTGAGGGACAGAAGCAACGGCTTTCCATTGCTCGGGCGTTACTCCTTCACACTCCGGTACTTTTGTTGGATGAGGCCACCAGTGCCTTGGATATGGTTACGGAACGACGTGTGTTAAAAAACATCCTACGCCGGGACCCATTGCAGACCATCATTGTCACGGCGCACCGTCCCAGCGTTCTTTCCATGTGCCATCGTGTTTATAAAATACAAAATGGACGCTTCGATGAGGTGAATGATGTAGAAATTCAGGTTTTTTTGCATGGAGAGTAAGGAAGGCGAAACCGGAGCATACAGATGGGCTCTATAAAGAAAGGAAACACCATGAAAATCATTCGTATTATGCTGCTGATTTGTGCTGTGTTGGCGGTTGGCCTTTTTGTGATCTCTGAGGTAGTCGGATGGGAGACGAGAGACCCGGTACCACCGCAATTGTCTGCAGAAACCAATTTGATTGAAGTGCCCTGTGCCTATACCCGACAGGACTTGATGAAAGGTATCCGGGCGTGGGATGAGGAAGATGGGGACTTAACCGACGAGGTGGTGCTGAGCGCATTTTCTCGTTTTTTGGAAGATGGCGTGTGCAATCTAACCTATGTGGTATTTGACGACACAGATCAGGCGGCGACTTTGACTCGAAAGGTGCGATTTATAGATTATCACGCGCCCCGGTTTACCCTTGTGGCTCCCCTGGTTTACGAGCAGGGACAGGGCTCCTACAATCAGATTGTGGAGGCCCTTGGGGCCCAAGATATATTGGATGGAGACAGAACAGAGTGGATCGTTCGAACGGCTACCAATCTAAATTTTCAGACGGTTGGAACGTATTCGGTTTCTTTTGAGGTGAGCAACAGCTTTGGAGATAGTTCGTCGGTACAACTTCCGGTACATGTGATTCCTACGCAGATCGGAGAAGGGGGCATTGCCCTTAACACAGGATTGGTATATCTGGAAAAAGGGCAAAGCCTGGACCCAGCTCAGTATATTCAACATGTGACCGCAGCAGATGGCTCTGAGATTGACCCTGCGGCAGTACAGGTTTCCTCCCAGGTCAATTCACAGACGGCTGGATGCTATGAAGTGCACTATGAGGTGGAGGATTTTCAAGGAAATCACTATGAGACTTGGTTGACGGTGATTGTGGAAGGGGGGGCGACATGAGGCAAACAGAAAATTGGATGAGCAAGGTGAGTATGCGGGGGCTGTGTGTGGATCTGCTACGCAATCTATGGATGATTGTGTTGGCCGCAATCACCATGTGGTGTGCCTCTACGGGACTACACAACCTTACCTACCAGCCCACCTATACTTCCTCGGCCACCCTGGTCATTGGAGTGAAAGGAGATAGCAGTATCTATTCCTCTCTGTCTTTGGCCTCACAGATGGCAGAGGTGTTTGGCCAGGTGTTTCAAAGTGATGCCCTTCGTGAGAGAATTGCCACTGATGTGGGAGCTGATGTGCAGGGTGAAATCAGCTGCTCTCTGGTAACTCAGACCAACTTGCTGGTGGTTAAGGCCACCAGCGCACGGCCCAGACAGGCGTACGTCTACCTTAATTCAGCCCTGGAACACTATGAAGGGGTGTCTGATCAGATATTTTCTAATGCGGAACTTCAAATCGTTCAGGAGCCAGATGTTCCGCTCGCCCCATCTAACACCTCGTGGTTCCTAAAATATCAGGGAATACTTATGGTTGTAGGGGCAGTGGGAATGGCGTTCCTTATTGCGTTGTGCTACATTGCTCGATTTACTGTGAAAACGGCGGAGGCTGCTCGCATCCAGTTGGATGGACCGATTCAGGGAACGATACCCTTTGAACGAAGAAATATGGCCCTAGGGAAAAAGCGGAATAAGAAGGCTTTTTTGCTCAATTCCCCTGAGGTGAGTATGAATTTTGCTGAGGCCATGAGAAATATCGGAACCCGGCTGGAGCGTCACCTGCGACACCATGGATACCAGGTTCTTCTGGTGACTAGTGTAGCGGAAAACGAAGGGAAATCGACCACTGCAGCTAACCTAGCTTTGGCACTGGCGGAAAAACAAAAACGGGTGTTGCTGGTGGATGCTGATCTACGAAAACCTTCCCAGTACAAGGTGTTTGAGGTCCGAAGAGATGACACGGTATCTTTTTCCCGGGTGTTGGAGGGAGAAAAAGACTGGAAAGATATCGTCGGATATAGCCGTAAGAGTGGCCTTTGGATGCTCTTCCAGTTTTTGCAGGCGAAAGATCCCGGAGGTGCACTCAGGGAAGGACGTATGCGGGAACTCCTGACGGAGTGGAAGAAACAAATGGACTATATCATTGTGGACTGTGCCCCCATTTCAGCAGCTGCGGATGCGGAAATCTGGATGGCGGCTGTGGATTCGGTGCTTCTGGTGGTAAGAGAGGACTGGGCAGATGTGCGGTATATCAATGATGGAGTGGATGTTGTTCGACAAAATCACACGGATTTCTCTGGTTTTATACTGAATGCATTCCATAAAGAGTGGTCCTCCAAGCACTACGGTTATCAATACGAAAAATATGGAACATATTCCAATGGAGACATGGCTGAGGACGGTGGAGAGGGTCTGAAATATGGAAGAAATAAAAGATGAGATCCAGGGGCGATACGATGACGAAGAAATCGACCTGTTACAACTATTGTTGGACATGGGAAAACATTTTCGACACTTATGGTGGCTGTGTGTGCTTTTGGTTTTAGGAAGTGCGGCGCTAGTGACGGGGGCGCTCTTCGTTTTGCGAAGCCCGATGTACCAAAGTAGTGCTAGTTTTACCGTGGCAACGGGGGAGGAAAGTGGAAGTTATAGCTTTTACTATGACAGCGGAACAGCTGACCAGTTGTCTATGACATTCCCTTATATTTTGGAGAGTGGGTACTTCCGCAGCGTATTGTTGGAACATCTGGGGACAAATAACTTGAATGGAACCATTACAGCGGAGACGATTTCGGGCTCCAATGTGGTGACCATGAAGGTGCAAAGCTCTAGTCCACAAGATGCGTACGCGATCTTAACGACTGCGATTGAAATCTATCCAGAAGCGGCCCACTTTGTGCTAGGGGATATTAGTTTTTCCATGCTGACACAGCCTCAGATTCCCAGTGAGCCGTATAATCGGCCCAGCATAGGGAAAAGCTGTTTGCTTGGAGCTGGCCTGGGAATGTTGCTTTCAATGGCGATTTTGTTATTGTTGGCAATCTTTCGCAAAAATGTGTGCGCGAAGGAAGAGATGAGGAAGATCACCAGTATGCGGTGTCTGGCCATGCTCCCTCGGGTGCATGTAAAGGCACGGACAAAAAAACGTACAATGCAGCTCTCTTTTCTTAATCCATCTCTGCCCCACGGCTATACGGAAAGTATCCGTGTGCTGAAAAATCGAGTTGTGAAGGCAATGGAGTCCAAAAATCAAAAGGTGCTATTGGTTACCAGTACGGTTCCTGGGGAAGGAAAATCTGTAACAGCGGTAAATCTGGCTGGACAATTGGCCATAGACGGTGCCCGAGTTCTCTTGGTAGATGGCGATTTGAGAAAACAGCAGGATGGGCAACTTCTAAACCTCACGGCTGAGTACGGATTGATGGAGGCTTGTAAAGAGTCGGATATGGCAGCTGTATGGAAGGGAATTGAGCGAAATAGCGCTACATTGCAAGAGAGTGGTCTGCTGTTTTTGGGAGGAGGAAAAGTGTTGAATCAGCCGGCGTCACTACTCAATAGCTCAGAACTGAAACGCTGTATGCAGTCCTTGCGAGCAGAGGTGGATTATATTATAATTGATAGCCCACCCTGTGGAATGTTTCAAGATACAGCCATTCTGGCTGAATACGTGGATAGCGTCTTGTATCTTGTGGGCTATGATCGCCTGCCTGCCAGTGCGATTCGGGAAGGTATTCACGCATTGGGCGGACAACTGGCTACTTTTCTGGGATATGCATTTAACTCATGCCCTGAGAATCGAGGGGGGGACGGCTATGGATATGGGAAATATGGATATGGCCGTTATGGAATGTATGGATATAGTGGCAGGAATGAAAGATGATTCAGGCGAATATACGAGGGAAGGGTATTTTGGTGATTGAGGGGCCGACATTATGAGAAAAAGTGCCATGGAAATAAATTGGGAAACTCGGGATTTGTTTCTTCGTATGGTAGGAGATTTTGCGGTGGATAGAAAGGGTGTTTATCCAGATTGTAGCGATGAGTTGGAGGACTTGCTTTATCTAGCGCATATCCATAGCCTTGAACCTGTTGTGTACTACATGCTTCGGGAACAACGGAAGCAGTTGATGGAGCAGAAGCCAGAATTGTTTCAGCACATGCAAAGAGCGTATCATTCTGCTGTGTATATGTCGGTGACTCAGGAGGCCAGTAGAACGGAAATCGAAGAAACCTTCGAGAAAGCGAGTATCAAGTTAGTGTTCTTTAAGGGGGCGCAGCTGCGAGAGTTGTATCCTGTGCCGGAACTGCGCACCATGGGAGATATGGACTGCCTGATTCGACGGGAAGACCGGGCCAAGGCCCACCAGTTGATGATCCAGTTGGGCTATGAGTGTCAGGTGGACGCAGAGCCAGTGTGGATGTATAATAGAAATGGCATTGTGATTGAGATGCATACGCGAGTCGCTGCGGATAGTCTGGGCAATGGAGTTGATTACCCAACGATGTTCTCAGATGCGATGATGCATGTCCACGAAGAGAACGGATACCTCTGCCTCGAATGGGAGTACCATTTTTGCTATCTCATCTACCATATTGCCAAGCACTTGAGCTCAACGGGAGCTGGTGTACGGATGATAGCTGATATTGCGGCATTTATGTATCGGCGGGCAAACCAGATGGAGTGGGAGCGGGTGAAGTCTGTGCTCCAGGAGTTTCAACTATGGAAAACGACATTGGCGGTATTCGGGTTATGTCGTCGTTGGTTTTCTGTAGAGGTTCCTGCCGATGATACAGTATCGCAACAGACCTTAGATGATTTGGAGGCGTATATCATAGCTGGAGGGACCTTCGGCTTTGAGACGCATGATGCAGGGGATATTTATCGCAAAAAGGCGCTGCGTGGCGGGATGGATACTACGGGATGGAAATACCGCATGAGATTGGCAAAAAGCTATCTATTCCCGCCAAAACGATATCTTATGCAGTATTTCTCTCCCGCGGAAAAGCACTCTTGGCTGCTGCCTGTGGCTTGGTTTTGCCGTTGCTGGACGGGGCTCGTGCGCCGAAAGGGGCATTCTGTAGCGACCATACAAGCTATGACACAAGGGGATGCGGCCCGCAGCTATCGGGAAGTGTGTATGCTTAGGGAAATTGGACTGTAAGGGGAAAGACCTATACAGGCCTAGAACAGACTGAATAAGAAATGTGAGCCAATGGTTTTGGATAGGCGAAATGGAGATTGACAGTTCATCTGGAACTGGATATAATGCGAAGGATACTTCCAAATGCGAAATATGGATATCCGACAGTTCGCTGGTACCATCCTGTCGTGAAATAAAACTAGGGTTGCTATCTGTGCCTTCGTGCACGGTGGAGGGAAAAGCTCTGCGGTATCGCCGCAGAGCTTTTTTCTTTGGTGGGCATTCGTACTGAGAATGAATAATGAAATGTATATTCGGGGGAAAATACGAAAAATTGTGCATCTTAATGAATGGTGCCTGAAAATTCTGGTGACTGCTGAGGGAATGTACAATAAATAGGGTGTGAATGGCAGGATTTTCTACGGTTAGAGGGTAAGGGGATGTATTGTAAAAAAAGTTGGAATGGGGTAGAATAAACTGTGTCTGCCCTGTGATCCTGAATGAAAGAAATGGAATTGCAGAGGCATGAATCAAACATGAGAGAGTGCCTGGTTGCATTGAGAAAAAGGAGCGTTGAAGATCGTGGAGCCGTTTGAGAAAAAAGTGTGGCTTTCTACCCCCACTATGCATGGAGAAGAACTGCGTTATGTAACGCAGGCATATGAGAGCAATTGGATGTCTACGGTGGGTGAGAATATCAATGAAGTGGAGCGCATGACCTGTGAAAAGGTGGGATGCAAATACGCAGTGGCATTGTCTGCGGGGACCGCTGCCCTGCACCTGTCCGTGAAGCTGGCAGGGGTAAAGCCTGGTAACAAGGTGTTTTGTTCTGATATGACTTTCGGTGCTACGGTCAATCCAGTGGTGTACGAGGGTGGCGAGCCGGTGTTTATTGACACTGAGCGTGATACTTGGAACATGGATCCAGTGGCATTGGAGAAGGCTTTTGAGTTGTATCCTGAGGTCAAGGTGGTGGTGCTGGTACATCTGTATGGTACACCCGCTAAAGTGGATCAGATTCGTACCATTTGTGACAAACATGGCGCGGTACTCATTGAAGATGCTGCTGAGTCGCTGGGAGCTACATACAAAGGGCATCAAACAGGTACCTTTGGTTCCTATCGAGCCATTTCCTTCAACGGGAATAAAATCATAACTGGTTCCTCCGGTGGTATGCTTCTTACCGATGATGTGCATGCCGCAAACAAGGCCCGCAAGTGGTCTACACAGAGTCGTGAGAATGCCCCGTGGTACCAGCATGAGGAGCTTGGGTATAACTACCGCATGAGCAACGTAATTGCCGGTGTAGTACGTGGACAGTACCCTCATCTGGAAGAACACATTGCTCAGAAGAAGGCCATCTACATGCGGTACAAAGAGGGGTTCAAAGATTTGCCTGTGACCATGAACCCCTACGATGAAGCCAATAGCGAGCCCAACTTCTGGTTGTCCTGTCTGCTCATCAACCAGGAGGCCATGTGCCGTCAGGTGCGAGGGGAGCAGGAGGCTCTGTATATTAGCGAGCCGGGGAAGAGCTGCCCCACTGAGATTTTGGAGAAGTTGGCCCAGTACAACGCAGAGGGACGCCCCATTTGGAAGCCCATGCATATGCAGCCCATTTACCGGATGCATGCTTTTGTCACCCGTGAAGGCAATGGTCGGGCCAATACCAACGCTTACATTGCGGGTTCTGGTGTTGACGTTGGCATGGATATTTTCCAGCGTGGCCTGTGTTTGCCCAGTGATAATAAGATGACCGAAGAGGAACAGGCCCAGGTCATTGAGATCGTGAAGAGCTGTTTTGCATAATGGAGGAGAGACGAGAGAGTATGGTGCAGACAAAGCACACACCCTATGGTTTGTATGAGCGTTTTTTTAAACGTGCTCTAGATATTTTCTGTTCTTTGATGGCACTTCTGGTGTTTTGGTGGCTATATGTGATCGTGGCCATTTTGGTTCGGTTGAAGCTGGGAAGTCCTGTGCTGTTTACCCAGGACCGACCGGGCAAGGACGAGAAGATTTTCAAGCTGTACAAGTTCCGCACCATGACGGATGCCCGGGATGAGAATGGGAATCTTCTGCCTGATGATGTGCGCCTGACCAAGTTCGGGAAGCTGCTGCGTTCCACCAGTTTGGACGAGCTGCCCGAGGTGTTCAACATCCTCAAGGGGGACATGTCCATCATCGGTCCCCGTCCTCTGCTGGTCAAGTACTTACCTCTCTATAACGAGGAACAGAAGCGCAGACATGAGGTGCGTCCCGGTCTGTCCGGGTATGCCCAGGTCAATGGGCGCAATAGCGTGTCTTGGGAAGACAAGTTCCGTATGGATGTGGAATACGTGGATCATGTGACCTTTGTGGGGGATGTGAAGATCATTCTGGGTACAGTACTCAAGGCGTTTGTCAAGCGAGAGGGTATTAACTCGGAAACGGCAGCGACCATGGAAGAGTTTAAGGGGACTGTTGAAAGTAAATGAAAGTGCTTGGGATTATTGGTGCCAGCGGACACGGTAAGGTGGTAGCTGATATTGCTAAGAAATCGGGATACGAAGAGATCGTGTTTTTTGATGACAATCCAGAGGTAGACTACTGTGGTACTTATCCTGTTGTCGGAGTAACACAGAACATTTTCGAGTGCAACTGCCATGCATTTGTCGCTATTGGAAATCCGATGGTGCGCAGCCGTCTGCTGGAACAGCTGGAGCGAGAGGAGAAGTACGTTCCGGTATTGGTCCACCCCAGTGCAGTGGTGGCGGAGGATATTCAGCTTGGAACGGGAACTGTGGTGGCGGCAGGTGCGGTGATAAATCCCGGTGCTAGGATTGGAAAAGGTTGTATTATCAATACCTGTTCTTCGGTCGACCATGATTGCATCGTTGAGGACTATGTACATGTTTCCGTGGGAGCCCATGTGGCAGGAACAGTCCAGATTGGACACCATACTTGGATAGGAGCTGGTGCCACGGTCAGCAATAACTTAAACATCTGCGCTAACTGCATGATTGGTGCTGGTGCTGTGGTGTGCAAAGATATTGTGGAACAGGGGACATACATCGGAGTCCCGGCGAGGAAGAAAGTATGAAAATATTAGTTTTGGCTAATAACGATGTGGGTTTGTATCAGTTTCGGAAGGAATTGCTGCAAGAGCTTCTGAAAGACAATTCCGTAGTTCTGTCACTGCCGTATGGTGAGATGGTGGAGCCCCTCCGGGAAGCCGGCTGTGAATTTATAGATACCCCTGTGGATCGCAGGGGAGTGAACCCAGTCAAGGACTTTGGCTTGTTCCTGCGCTATAGGAAGCTGATCAAGACAGAAAAACCAGACTTGGTAATTACCTACACCATTAAGCCCAATGTATACGGCGGTATGGCTTGCCGCTTATTAAAGGTTCCCTATGCCGTGAATATCACAGGGCTGGGTACTGCATTCCAGGGTCACGGCATGCTGCGCCGGGTAGTGACAACACTGTATCGCCTGGGCACCAGCGGGGCCAAAGTGATGTTCTTTGAGAACGTGGAGAATCAGCAGATTTTCATCGATGAGAAGTTGGTAAAGCCTGAGAAGACGTGTCTCCTGAACGGTGCTGGGGTAAACCTGGAGCACTACCAGGCGACGGACTATCCTGACGAACATGGTGGCGTTCGCTTTCTGTTTGTGGGGCGAGTCATGCAGGAAAAGGGAATCGATGAGCTGTTTTCTGCGATGCAGCGGCTGCATCAGGAGGGCTATTCCTGTACTTTGGATGTCTTGGGTGGATTTGAAGAGAACTATGCCCAGCAGATGAAGGAATACCAGGAGGCCGGATGGCTGCATTATCACGGCTATCAGAAGGATGTCCGGCCCTTCATTGCCCAGAGCCATTGCTTTGTGCTGCCCTCCTGGCATGAGGGTATGGCCAATACGAATCTGGAGTGTGCCGCCAGTGGTCGGCCTGTCATTACCAGCGACATCCACGGCTGTAAAGAGGCTGTGGTGGATGGCGTAAGCGGCCTTCTGTGCCAGCGGAAGGATGCCCAGAGCCTGTATGAGACGATGAAAAAGTTTTTGAAGTTGAGTCATGAGGAAAAGCGGAAGATGGGTCTGGCTGGGCGTATGCATATGGAAGATGTGTTCGACAAGAGGAAGGTAGTACAAAAAACATTGAGAGGTTTAGGATTATGAGCGGACCAATTCGGGTGCTACATGTGGTTACGCATATGAATCGCGGTGGTTTAGAAACCATGCTGATGAACTACTATCGAAATATCGATAGGAATCAGTTGCAATTTGATTTTCTGGCTCATCGAGAGAAAAGAGCGGCCTATGACGATGAGATTGAGTCGTTGGGTGGAAGAATCTATCGCCTGCCCCCGCTGAATCCCTTTAGCCCTCACTACAGAAATCGATTGCAGCAGTTCTTTTTTGACCATCCCGAATACAGAATTGTACACAGTCATATTGACTGTATGAGTGCCATTCCTCTTAAGGCAGCTAAAAAAGCTGGAGTTCCTGTTCGCATTGCCCATAGTCACAATAGTAATCAAGATAGAGATGCTAAGTACATTTTAAAACTTCTATATAAATATAGAATCCCCCAATATGCCACGAAACTTATGGCTTGCAGCCAAGCAGCTGGCAGGTGGATGTTTGGTGGTCGAGAATTTGAAGTGCTGAACAATGCCATTGATGCAAGCTCTTATCAGTTTGATCAAAAGATTAGAGATACACAGAGAAAAGCGCTTGGAATTGATCTGGACAGCTTTGTGGTGGGGCATGTTGGACGATTTTCTCCTCAAAAGAACCATGACTTTTTGATTGATATTTTTGCTGAGCTGGTTAAGGAGAGAGAGGCAACCTTGTTGTTGGTAGGAGATGGAGACCTACATAATCACATATATACAAAAGTTTGCCAATTAGGTATCGAAAAACGGATTATATTTACGGGAGTTCGCAATGATGTGGCGGATCTTTTGCAAGCGATGGACGTGTTTGTGTTTCCCTCTCATAACGAGGGGCTTCCCTTAACGGTGGTTGAAGCACAAGCTGCAGGGCTTCCATGTTTCATCTCAGATGGTGTTCCCATCGAGTGCAAAAAGACTAGTTTAGTTCAGCAGATACCACTCTCTGAAGGGGCTCAAGCCTGGGCGGCTGCCGTTATGCATGTTGCTGGAACACAGCGTAGAGATACCTATAAAGAAATTAAAGCCGGCGGATATGATATTATCGAAAATGCCCGAAAATTACAGTGCTTTTACGAGCGTGCCACAGTGGAGGAGACAAAATGAAGAAGCCGATACTAACCGTTTTTACGCCAGCATATAATCGAGCTCACACATTGCCCCGCACATATGCATCGTTGCAAAGACAGGACTGCAAAGATTTTATTTGGTTAATTGTGGATGATGGGTCCTCGGACAATACTGCAGCACTGGTAAAAGAGTGGCAAAAAGTGGACAATGGGTTTGAAATCCGCTATGTGTACAAAGAAAATGGTGGCATGCATACTGCACATAATACCGCTTATGAAAATATTGATACTGAATTAAATACTTGTATTGACTCGGATGATGAGTTGGCAGATGGCGCAGTGAGAAAAATTCTGAAAAAATGGAATGAGGTCAAAAGCCAGGGATACGCAGGTATTGTGGGTCTGGATGCAGATATGAACACTGGTAAAATTATTGGCACAGATTTCGGTGTGGGGAAGGCCGACACAACTCTGACGGGATTTTATGCTGCCGGAGGGCTGGGAGATAAAAAATTGGTTTATCGTACGGATGTAATCATGCAATATCCACCTTATCCTGTGTTTGAGGGAGAAAAATATGTAGCATTGGCCTATAAATATCGCTTGATTGACCAAGAATATAAATTGGCAGTTCTGAACGAAGTGCTATGTAATGTCGAATATCAGCAGGACGGTTCCTCCATGAATATGTATCGTCAATATATACGAAACCCACGTGGTTTTGCGTTTTGGAGAAAAGTATGCATGCAGAATCCTGAAGGCAAGAAGCGCATGCTCATGGACTGTGTTCATTATTGTTCTAGCTGCCAGATTGGACATATCAAGCACTTTATTAGAGAGAGCCCTAGACCTGTATTGACGTGTGTGTGTGTCCCTCTTGGATGGGCACTAACACTGTTTATAAGAAGAAAGGCAAAGGTGCAATAAAGGAAGGTGGAGTTGTGGTTACTTGGTGGGTTATTATCGCATTAACCCTATTACTTGGTATATGCATAGATACAAGAGGAATATATTATAGATTAAATGGGGTTGTTATGCAAAAAGGTTCTAAAGCACCATATTGGTTTGCGGTTGGAATCATGATATTCTTTGCGGGACTTAGGTCTACATCGGGCGCTGGAATGATGTCGATTGGAGATACGCGAGTTTATGACCGCTTATTCAATACAATCGTTCAAAGCAACATCACTTCTTTTATTGAATCATCAAATTTTGAAGGAGATTGGGGATTTTATGCTCTAATGTCTTTCTTCCGTGGTGTGTTCTGTGCAAACAATCAGGCTCTATTCTTCATATGCTCGTTGATCACAATGGGGTGTCTATTCTATCGATACTATAAACTTGATTTAACGGATAAAGAGACATTGTTCTTTTTGTTTATCACATGTGGAATGTATATATCTACAATGAATGGGGTAAGACAATGGCTTGCTAGTAGTATACTGTTCTTAGCATTTCCATTGATCAAAAAGAAAAGATGGGTGCCTTATTTTATTATCGTCTTATTGGTATCTACCATTCATAGTAGTTCACTTATATTTTTAGTGCTGTATTTTGTGATAAACAATAAAGCGTGGGGTGCGGCGATGAAAGGGATGATTCTTTGCACCCTTATTCTAATTGTATCTTATCCGATAACTGGAAGATATATCTCTATATTACTTGCAGAGTCTGATAATTTTTCTCAATATAGTGATCAGGTAGTGTCGTCTGGTTATGGTGCAAATGTTATACGAATTCTAGTATATATACTTCCTGTTTTACTTGCATTTAGATTTCGTAATAAGATGAAAAGTGAACCTTACTATGACATTATTATAAATTGTGCTGTCTTAGATATGCTGTTCATGATGCTTGCAGTGACCAACTGGATTTATGCTAGGCTTTGCATTTATTTTGAACCATTTATGCTAATCGTGTACGTATGGGTTCTGAAATATTGCTTTGCAAGCAACTCGAAAAAAATGGCTAGGATTCTGTATTATACGGTATTTTTAGCGTATTTTTGGTATCAAATGTATGTAGGATACGGTGGGCAAATTTACACAAGCCAGGTGTTAGGAATTGGTTGGTGATTATGAAAAAAGTCTTATTTCTTATTACGAATCTTGCTCATGGAGGTGCAGAGCGAGTCCTTGTTAATCTTGCCAATAATCTTGACAAAGAGAAGTTTGACGTAACGGTGCAGACGATTTTTGATGAAGGTATTAATCGGCAGTATCTTTCCCCAAGCATTCACTACAAAACTGTATTTAGGAAAAGTTTCCACGGAATTAAATATATTACAGCTGCTTTGCCCTCTGCCATACTGCATAAATTGTTTATTAAAGGTTCATATGATTACGAGATAGCATATTTGGAGGGACCGCCAGCAAAAATTATCAGTGGCTGCAAAAATAGAAATACAAAATTGTTGTCTTGGATTCATATTGAACTCTTGACCAACAAGGCATTTTCAGAAGGATTTAAGAGTGCTTCGGAGGCTAAGAAAAACTATCGCAAGTTTCATAAGATCATCTGTGTCTCAAATACAGTAAAGAAATGCTTTGAAAGCATATCTGGTATTTCGAAGAATGTAGAGGTCTTGTACAATACCAATGAAACGGAAAAAATCAGGAAGCTGAGTAAGGGACAAGTGGAAGACATGACGTTTGGTGGTACATTGACAATCTGTTCTGTTGCAAAGATTGAAGATTCCAAAGGATATGATCGTCTTTTAGAGGCTCACAAAAGATTGATTGATGATGGATACTTGCATAGGATTATTCTCATTGGAATTGGAGCGCAGATGGATAAGTTGAGGGAAAAGGCCAAGGCATATGGAGTGTCTGAAAGCTTTGTTTTGATTGGTTTCCGAGACAATCCATACAAATACGTTGCAAATTCTGACTTATATGTATGCTCTTCTCGACGAGAAGGATTTTCCACGGCTGTCACCGAAGCACTTATCGTGGGAACTCCTGTTGTAAGTACGGATTGCTCTGGAGCTAGAGAGTTACTAGGAGAGCATGATGAATTCGGAATCGTGGTCGAAAACAGTACAGAAGGAATCTATCAGGGAATGAAACGGATGCTGGGGGAGCCAGGGCTAATGGTCTACTACAGAAAACAGGCTCAAATTCGTGGAACGTACTTTAGTCGAGAGAAGACAGTGGCTGCTGTGGAGAATATGCTGGAGAATTTATGATTTGCTATAAGATCAGTGTGAATAATACGCGTATGCTTGGATACACCAACAGAGAAAGAGTGTTATTATAGGGATACTGGCTATGAATATAAACAAGAAGAACTTAATATCGCTCATTGTAGCAGTCTACAATGTAGGAGAATATTTGCCTCGATGCATTGAAAGTATTTTACAACAGACATACTCTAATTTAGAAATTTTACTAGTAAATGATGGATCTACCGATAATTCTAAACAAATCTGCAACAAATATGCGAGAATAGATAGCCGTATCGAAGTGATAAATAAAGAAAATGGTGGACTGACTAGTGCTCGTAAGGTGGGATTTGGAAAGGCACGTGGGGATTATATTGCTTTTTTGGATGGCGATGACTATCTAGAAAACACGTATGTTGAAAGCCTTTTCACATCTTTGATAGAAAACCAAAGTGATATTGCAATTTGCGGCTATTATTTAGATTATAAAGGGGAACGGCTGTCGAAACAGATTAAGCATTTGAAAACGTGCTTGAAAAGTGAAGAATATGCAAAAGAACTCATCCAGCCTAGCATTTATCCTTTGAGCGGAGATGAAACAAGAATACCAAATTTTGTGTGGTTAAGGTTATTTACTCGAAAGGTCATTTCCGATAGGTGCTTTGTCTCGGAACGTGAAGTGTACACAGAGGATTTATTTTTTAATTCTGAAGCGTATTTGCAGTGCAATAAAGTTTCTTTTGTAGATGCTCCGCTCTATCATTATTGTATGAACGCATCGTCCCTGACACATAGACATCGAGAAAATAAGTATCAGATGGAAAAAAACCGTATTCGTAGGATGGAGCAGATTTTGAAGCAGTATGGAATAAGTGATGAAAGAAGATTGTATCTTGCTAATCTCAGACTTATTTGGGAGTGTATAAATAATGCAGCTATGTGCAACTCGTACACGGACTTTAAAAGCGAAGTTAAGTTGGTGTATCAGGATTATGACTTGAGAAGACTTCCTCTAAGTGAAGTGTTAGAAGATGCAACTTTTGGAGAAAAGATTTGCTATCATTTCTTTAAATATAGGATGTATTTTGCTTCATATTTATTTAAAAAACTCATGAAAATAAGGAGTGTGAAATAAATGATTCTAAGACTGAAGTTGTTGGCCACATACTTATTCTCCAAAAGGGGAGATATTCCACAATTAGAGAATCCTAATAGAAAAATTGTAATTGCACTAGCTGCAAACTATGGGAACCTTGGGGATGTTGCAATAACATATGCGCAGAAAGAATTTTTAAAAAAAAACTTTCCAGAATATGAAGTGGTAGAGTTTGAAATTACCAATACATTTCGTGGTATGAAATCTTTGAAACAATATATTCGTGATGAAGATATTATCACAGTTGTTGGTGGAGGAAATTTTGGTGATCTGTATGATGATATTGAGTTTTCACGTCAATTTATTATTCACAACTTTCCTAAAAATAGAATCATAACATTCCCGCAGACGATCTCATTTTCTAAAACCTTACTAGGGAGATTGCGCCTTTTATGGGCTAGGTTTATATACAATAGACATAAAAATTTAACAATCTTTGTGAGGGAGGAATTTTCTTACAAGGAATATTGCTCTGTTTTCAAGAATTTGAAGAAGGCACCAGACATTGTTATGAGTATGGATTATGCAGAGCCTTCTGGGTTAGAGCGACAGGGGATCACTGTGTGTTTCCGAAACGATAAAGAAAATGGTGTAGACATGCACATGAAGGAGAAGCTGGTTTCTGAAATCAAAAGGGACTACAAAGTGCAGATAAGAGATACACATGTTGGTAATCAGAATGATTTGCAAAAATTGTATGCTGAACTTCATTGTTTGATTAAGGTATTTCAGAGTTCTCAGGTAGTGATTACGGATCGACTGCACGGAATGATCCTAAGCTATATAACCCACACCCCGTGTGTAGTTTTTGGAGGGGGAAATAAGAAAATTTCTGGCTGTTATAAATGGATTTCTAAGACAAATTATGTTCATTTAATTGAAGCAGACATAAGCCAAGAAAATTTAAACGAAATATTGCGATGTGTCAGAGAATTGTCTAGCATGAAGTGTGATGACAAAGAATATATCAGCTTATCTGATAAGTTTGATGTAATTCATCAGGTGATTTTGGAAGACAAATAGATTGCACTCAATAGAAGTTATTTAAAAACGTGAGATCAAGTTTTACAACATAATAGCGCAAAAGTAGATTATTATGCCGCTATCCAAGCAATTGATTTGGTGAGCAAAATATTTGGAAAATTGCATGCTTATGGATATGGCGTTTATCTGGACAAGACAGACTAGAAGTCAGTATCAATTGGATTGCCAATCCATAATTGAAACAGGTGGGGAGATATGGCGTGAACAGAAAAAGTAGAATAGAAAATTCTGTCAGGAACTCTGTTTTGGGAATGATTGTCCAAGGTGCCAATGTTTTGCTGGGTTTATTGGTTAGAACTTTTTTTATTTATTTCCTCAGCCAGGTGTATCTAGGGGTAAATGGACTTTTTACCAATATACTCACAATGCTTTCTCTAGCTGAAATGGGAATAGGCTCTGCAATTATTTATGATATGTATAAGCCCATTGCGGAGGGCGATGAAATTCAGATTGCCAAGTTGATGAATTTTTATCGACAAGCATATTTTATAATTGGGTGTGTAGTGGGAACATGTGGGCTTTTAATTACTCCTTTTTTGGGTGTTATCATAAAGGGACAGCCAGATATTCCAAATATTACTGAAATTTATTTGTTGTATTTAGCTAATACAGTGTTCTCGTATTTTTTTGCATATAAACGGTCGATATTTAGTGCAGATCAGAGGGAACGAGTGCTACATATTTTTCGGCTTATTTTTTATATTGTAAGATCGGTATTACAAATCATTATTTTGATGCTTACAAAAAACTTTATTGCGTATTTAGGAGTTCAAATTTTGTGCACAGTGCTTGAAAATGTTGCAGTGTCCATTTATGCAGATCGAGAATACCCGTTTCTGAAAAAATATCAGAGTAGTAAACTAGATAAAAAACAAACAAAAAGTATTGTTGAAAATGTTAAAGCCCTGTTCATCTATAAGGTGGGAAGTACAGCTCTTGATGGAACAGATAATATTATTATCTCTGCTTTTGATGGTGTAATTAGTGTAGGGTTATTGTCCAACTATTCACTAGTTACAGGTTCTGTTCAGCTCCTCTTGTCTCAGATAACCACATCATTGACTAGTAGTGTAGGAAATTATGTGGCACAGGAATCAAATGATAAACACGAAATGTTGCTAAAAAGACTAACATTTTTGAACTTTATTATTTACGGAGGGGCATTTGTAATACTGACTTCTTGCCTAACGCCTTTTGTGCAGGTTTGGGCGGGGACAAGTTATACGCTTGGGTTTTCTGTAGTTTTTGTTTTTTGTTTAAATATGTATATTTATGGGATGATGAATTCTATTTGGACATTTCGCACCACAATGGGGTTATTTGTGTATGGAAGGTGGCGTCCCCTTGTTTCTGCTGCAATAAACGTTGTGGTCTCAATACTTCTAGCGCAAAAGATGGGTTTACTTGGAGTATTACTAGGAACAACCATTACTAGAGTAACAACGAATGTCTGGTTTGATCCATATGTGGTTTACAGATATGGCCTAAAAAAATCGGCAAGCAGATATTATATTCAATGGTTAGGATATCTTATTCTATGTTGCATATTGGTTTTTGCGTTGAATGGCATGATCTGCGCATTACCGCTGTATGGCATGATTAGGTTAGTAGTCAGTGCGTTGTTTTCGTCAATGGTTTTTGGAGTAGCAGTAGTTGTT
Source organism: Pseudoflavonifractor sp. An187 (assembly GCF_002160275.1). Classification (NCBI taxonomy): domain Bacteria; kingdom Bacillati; phylum Bacillota; class Clostridia; order Eubacteriales; family Oscillospiraceae; genus Pseudoflavonifractor; species Pseudoflavonifractor sp. An187. Next base: position 236,132 of record NZ_NFKG01000002.1, read on the forward strand.
TTGTTTTGGAGAAATGAACATCTAAGATATTTCATCGATATTATAAAAAATATGGTTTTTTATAGAGTTAAATGAGTATTCCATATTATGTTATTTGCAAGACGTGTTTGCGGTAGAGCACATTGATTTGTAGTTTGATATGGGATGGAGTATATAAATGTAGAATTGTTGGGTAGGTGAAATTGAAGTTAATACCGCGTAGACGATGAAAGCACTTGTGCTTGGATGGGATATTGTAAGTAATTGTAAGAGGTGCCTTGTTCTGTGTAAAGTTTTTTTATGATTGAAGCAGTTCGTGATATATGTTAGACGTAGATTTATATTACCCTATTACCTAATGCTTTTGTGAGAATGAGAATTAGATGCTTAGTGCGAAAGTTCCGTACAAAAATTCACTTTTAAGTGTATTTCAGTGTTACTTAATTTGTCATATTGGTCTTCAATCGGTGTGAAACATATTGGAATGCATTGCATATTTAGCTAGTGAAGTTCGTTTTGTGACTGCACTTGAGGTTTTGTCTACATAGAGAATGTGGAAGAAAAAGGAAAAACTGCGATGTTTGTACAAAATAGGTGGTAGAAATTAGAAGGAATAGGTATATTTTTTGAATTGAAACTAGCCACGAACTATGATACACTTTTAGTTCGTGGAGGTTGCATCAAAATATGTAAAAGAGCAGGATTTGCGCAGGTGATGAGTCTATGGAGAACATGAAAAATGAAATTGTCATAGACCTGCATACCCATATTTTACCCCAAATGGATGATGGAAGCCAAAGTGCGGCCATGTCAGTGCAGATGCTGAAACGGTTGCAGGATCAGGGGATAAAATGGGTATGTGCCACCTCTCACTATTATGCTCATCAGGAGTGCATGGAGCAATTTCTCCAGCGCAGGCGCCAAGCGGTATTTGCGCTGGGCGATGCACTGGAAGAAGCGGGGGTGGAGGAGTATCCCTCTATCCGCTTAGGGGCTGAGGTAGCCTATTTTCCAGGCATTTCTCAGTGTCCGGAGTTGGAACAGCTGTGCTTGGGCGGTACTCGTACGCTGCTGTTGGAACTCTCATATACTCAATGGACCCCGCAGCAAGTGGAGGAAGTGGCCAGCCTCAGTTTGGATCGAGGCTATCAGGTGATTCTGGCCCATCCAGAGCGTTTTTCTCATATGCGCAGTTACTGGAATGATATGGAGCGACTGATGTCTTTGCCCCTTGCACTCCAAATCAATGCAGATTCCCTGATCCACTGGAGCAGCCGTAAATTGGCGCTGAGTTTGCTGAGTCACGCGCAGAGCCCTCTCGTGGCCAGTGACTGCCATAACTTGACTTCGCGCCCGCCTAGATTGGAGAAAGCCCGCCTTGTAGTAAGAAAAAAGCTTGGAGCAGACATTCTGACTCGTATAGACGAAACGGCGCTTCGTTTCACACAACCAACTGGAGGATAAAGCTAGGAGGCTGAGATATGAAGACACGCCAAAGAATTTCGCGGAAAGATAAATTACGAGCTGGCATTGTTGTAGTGGTTTTGTTTGCTGTAATCGGTTTGGGAATATTGGCATTACAGAGGTGGCAAGAGTATCAGCAGATGCAAACAATACCGGCAGGTGAGAGCAACCGTAAGGTTCTGGAGTATCAGGGAACTACTTATGTAGCACGAGAGGGAATTGAATCGTACCTGTTCATGGGCATTGACGTGGAGGGGCCAGCCAAGGGCAGCAAAAGCTACATTGGCGGCGGACAGGCAGATGTACAGTTGCTGCTTGTGGTTGACCGCTTCAACCGCACATGGCAGGTGCTGCAAATCAACCGAGATAGCATGGTCGAGGTACCTGTCCTAGGCGTGAACGGGAAAGAGGTGGGTACAGAATACCAGCAAATTGCCTTGGCTCACTCCTACGGAGATGGTTTGGAGACAAGTTGCGAGAACAATGTGACCGCAGTGTCTAGAATGCTTCAAAACCAGACCATTCAAGGATATGTGGCATTGAATATGGATGCCATTTCGATTATCAATGATCAGGTGGGTGGGGTAGAAGTCACGGTATTAGATGACTGTTCCCAGTTGGACCCATCCCTCGTAGAGGGGCAGACCGTGACCTTAACTGGAACCCAGGCTTTAACATATATACGAGGACGTCAAGGTGTAGGAGACGAGACCAATCTATCTCGTATGGCTCGGCAGGAACAATACCTAAACGCATTGTATTCGAAGTTGGCAGGGCTCAGTACAGATATTGCCGTAAAAACGTTCCAGGCAGTGGACGATTATATGGTCACAGATATGAATGACCAATGGTTGAAATTGATGGACCGCTTAGAAGAATATGAAAAATTAGAACCACTTGCCATTGACGGAGAGAGTTATTTGGATGAGCAAGGCTCTACGGCATATCAGCTCGATGAGGACAGTCTAAAACAGGTGATGATACAGCTGTTTTATGAACCGATGTCCAAAGTAGACGAATAGAAAAGGAGTGTAGACATGGAGCATAATGAAACCTTGCATGCACCACAGCTAAATCAGTCTGCGGTGGATGATGGGGGCGAAATTGATCTGGTGGAAATTTTCTACCTGTTTTGGGGACATGCCATTCAAATCATACTGTGTGCCATCTTAGGTGGCTTATTGGCGTTTGGTTATACCCGGTTTTTAGTGACCCCGCTATACCAGGCGGAAGCGAAGTTGTATATGGTGTCCGCTTCTGCGGGATCTATGATTAGCATTTCAGATCTACAATTGGGCAGCCAGTTGACCTCAGACTACCAGCAGTTGATGGTTAGTCGCCCGCTATTGGAAGATGTGATTGACTCCTTGGATTTAAATATGGGTTATGGTACGCTCAAGGGAATGATTTCTGTGAGCAATCCAACAGATACCCGAATCCTGAGCGTGACGGTCACCAGCAGCGATCCCAAACTGAGTTGTGATATTGCAAATGAGTTGGTGGACCAAGCGGTCGTCTACTTACCCCGGGTCATGGAATGCGATGAGCCCAATGTGGTGGAACGAGCTGTGGTTCCAGGTGGAGCATCTAGCCCTAATTATGCCCGCAATGTGTTTTTAGGCGTGGTTGCGGGACTTGTGATTTGCTGTGTAGTCATTCTGATTCGATTCCTGAGTAACGACACATTTGTTACAGCCGATGACTTGGCACGTCGATTTGGAATTCAGCCGCTAGCATCCATTCCTGAGGCCGATTTAGGTGCCTTCAACAAGCGGTTGAAGCAAAAGAAGTAAGGAGGGAATTGCGTGAAACAGCTTACCATCAATCAGCTGCCACAGCTTCCCTTTGATGTGGCAGAGTCTGTCAATCAACTCCGTGTGAATCTCGGATTTTGCGGAAAAGAAATCAAAGCCATCATGATTACCAGCAGTACTCCGGATGAGGGAAAAAGTTTTGTCTCTGTGAATCTATGGCAGCAGATGGCGCATGTAGGAAATCGAACGCTGCTCATTGACTGTGACTTGCGTAATTCAGAGATGCGCACCCGCTATGGCATCGGTGGCGATGATAAGGTTTTGGGGTTAGTGCACTACCTTGCTGGACAGGTAGAGTTGGAGGATGTTATCTATCAGACAGACGTGTCTGGAGGATTTATCATTCCAGTGGCGACCCATATAGCAAACCCCTCCTTGCTTCTGGAGGGGGAGCGCTTTGAAAAGCTGATGGCCTATTGCTGGGATAACTTTGACTATATCGTTGTGGACACCCCGCCTATCATGAATGTGGCGGACAGCTTAAATATTGCAACGCATTGCGATGGCACTGTTCTGGTCGTGCGCAGCGGAGTGACCTCTCGCCGTTTGGTGGAAAACTCCATTCAGATGCTGCAAAAGACCTCAACACCGCTGCTGGGAACGGTGTTGAATCGTGTGAACACCAACCGGAAGGCGTATCGCTATTATTACAAACGCTATTATAACAAGTATGGTTATTACGGGGGCAAGTAAAATCCCCCAAAGCAGTAATGAACCATGGTACATAAAGTAAGGAGGAACTTACATGCGTAAGAACAGAATAATGGGGGCCGCTTTGGGGGTTTTCATGGCGGCCAGTGTAGCTTCTTCGGCCTTTGCAGCTTGGGCTCCCAGCAAGACTCAGCAGGAGATCATTTCTGCCAGCGGTGTTGCCAACATCGGTGGGAATCAAACCACCATTACTACGATTGTGGGTGGCGGAAAAGTTCCCGAGGGATATCCTGTCACTTCGAGCGGAAATTTGATTCTCTCTCAGGTCTCTGATCCTGTGGTTTTGATTACGCCTCTGTCTTTGACTCAACTGGGTAACCAAGGTGTGGGAGAAGGATTGGCCTACAAAGATAAGGCTGGTCTGGAAACTGAGAGTGGCCTGACCTATGCAGCCAATGCCAAGACAAACCTCGTGTATCAGACTGTGGTGAATGCTCAGGATACCACAGAGTTTTTGTCCAAGTTCCCAGGAGACGTGAAGGGAGCCATGGAAGCTTTGATTGCCCAGAAAATCGAGGCCAAGCGCGCTGAGCTGGAACAGCAGAAGGCTGAGGCAGAAGCCAATGGGGACGAGGAGGCTGTGGCTGCTATCGAAAAGCAGTTGGCAGGTTTGGAGAACCCTGACTATGCCAGCGTGAACAACTATTCTCCTCTGGCGGTCTTTGATGTGTCTGCCAGTGCTGCTCTGCTGGAGCAGATGAATGAGGAAGACACTGTGGACGTCACCTTCGAGGTCAACGGTGTCAATGAGAACAGCGATCTTATTGCTCTGCACTTTATGGGCAATATTGAAGACTGTGACGCTGCTATGGATATGGTGAACAACGACTTTGTCAATGCCACACTGGATTTCCAGGTGGAGGTACTGGATGTGGCCACTGAGGATGGCAAGGCTACCATCACCTTGTCCTCCTTCTCTCCAGTGATGTTGATGACCCGCGTGGAGACAGAGGAAGGGGCTCAACCCAGTCAGGAGCCGCAGGCGACTCAACAGCCGGAAGAGAAGCCTCAGCCTGAGGAGAGTGGAAACATTCTGCCTTGGGTGATTGGTGGAGCTGTGGTTGTCATTGCTGTAATTCTCTTCGTTGTGGCAAAGACCAAGAAGAAGACCCCTGTAGAGAAGTGATGAACGGATACGTCCTGTCCCCGGTTTCCTGGTATGTGAAACCGGGGACAGTCATGTACAGAACATATTGTCAATAGAAAATCAGGGCGGAGAATTCCAAAGAGAGGAGTGTAACTCTTGAGATTAAAGATGTCATGGAAGATTCTCATGATTATGTTGGTGGATACACTGATCATGGTGAGCAGCTATGCCTTGGCGCTGTTAATACGGTTTGATTTTCAATGGTCACAGATACCGATGACGTATGTGCGCAGTTGGGTGCCTTGTTTGGTCGTACAGTTGATTGTCACTGCAATCGTATTTTTCTGGCGAAGGATGTACCATTACATTTGGCGCACGGTAAATGCCTATGATGTCATTCGTATGTGTGTGTCGGTTATACTGGCGTTTGCGTTGTCCAACCTGTGCTGTATGTTTTTGAACTTATCGCTGCCCAAAAGTGTCTGGGTGATGATTTTTGTGTTTCAGCTGTGCGGGTTGGTTGGAGTGCGATGTGTGTTGCGCCTCTGGACTGTGGTGCACCACTCCTATGGGAAAAGACATAGGGGCGAGGAGCGAATTATGCTCATCGGGGCAGGAGAGTCTGGCCGTATGCTCTCGCGTGAATTACGGACAAGTGCCCAGGTACAGGGACGGTTGTGTTGCGTGATTGATGATAACCCTCAGTTGCATGGAAAGTATTTGGATGGTGTACGTATTGTGGGCGGTCGAGATCAGATTGAGAATGCGGCCAAGCGGTACAATATCACACAGATTCTCTTTGCCATTCCTACCATCCAGCAGGAAGAGAAAGCGGCTATTCTGAACATTTGTAAGATGACCGGCTGCCGTCTCCGGGTGCTTCCTGGTCTCTATCAGTTGCTCAATGGAGAGGTCAGCCTTTCGGCTGTGAAGGATGTTCAGGTGGAAGATCTGCTGGGACGCTCTCCGGTGCAGTTGAACAAGGCAGTGGTGTCCGACTTCCTGGAGGAAAAGGTGGTTATGGTTACTGGCGGCGGCGGCTCCATCGGTAGTGAGTTGTGCCGACAGATTGCCACCTGTCATCCTCGCCGGCTTATTATCCTGGACATCTATGAAAATAATGCCTACGACATCCAGCAGGAGTTGAAGCGGACCTATGGGCCTAAATTGGACCTGTATGTAGAGATTTGTTCCATACGAGATAAGAAGCGTGTCTATCAGATTTTTGAGCACTATCGCCCGGATGTAGTGTTCCATGCGGCAGCCCATAAACACGTGCCCCTGATGGAGGATTGTCCGGACGAGGCCATCAAGAATAATATCTTTGGTACTTATCATGTGGTGCGCGCTGCTGAGAAGTATGGCGTGAAGAAATTTGTCATGATTTCCACGGATAAAGCCGTGAACCCCACCAATTTGATGGGGGCTACCAAGCGGTTCTGTGAGATGATTTTGCAGAGCCGCCGAGGCAGCAGTACCGAGTTCTGTGCGGTACGCTTTGGCAACGTTCTGGGCTCCAATGGTTCTGTGATTCCGCTTTTTAAGCGGCAGATTGCCAACGGCGGCCCGGTGACCATCACGGATAAGCGAATCATCCGCTATTTTATGACTATTCCGGAAGCTGCCATGTTGGTGTTGGAAGCTGGCGCCATGGCCAAGCAGAGCCAGATTTTTGTGCTGGACATGGGGCAACCGGTGAAGATTCTCACACTGGCAGAAAATCTTATTCGTCTGTCTGGACTGGAGCCGTATAAGGACATTGAGATCAAGGAGATTGGGCTGCGCCCCGGAGAAAAGCTGTACGAGGAGCTGCTGATGCAGAGCGAGCACTTGTTGACCACTGAGAATGAGAAAATCTTTGTGGAAGAGCAGCAGGTGATTGCCCAGCGGGATATCATGTGCGGACTGATTTCCCTGGATAACTTCGTGTCTGCCCAGCGGCCCAAGGACGAGCTGATTGCTCTGATGCGCTACTTGGTTCCTACCTTCCGGGACCCCGACGAGGTAAATCGGGAGGCAGTGGAGCGTCTGGAAGGTGCTCATGAGAAGCAGGCTGTCCGTGCATAACCTCAATATCCGGCACCCCAAGATGTGGCTGGGAGTGTGCATGGCCCTTGGTGTGATGACACTCTTGATATGGGGAAACTCCATGCGCACCTCCACCCAGTCTGCCCAACAGAGCGGCTCACTTCTGGCGTTCTTGACGCCATGGTTGACAGCTCTGGGGATTCAGCCGGAGGGATTCCACACCATTCTACGCAAGCTGGCCCACTTCTCTGAGTACGGCCTGCTGGGTGTTCTGTGGACGATTGAGCTGTGGCTGGGTCCTCACAGTGAAAAGAGAAGGGGTACGATGCAGCGTCTGAGCTTTTGTATGCTCACGGCCTTTTTGGATGAGACCATTCAACTGTTTGTGCCAGGACGAAGCGGAGAAATTCGAGACGTGTGGATTGACACAGCGGGTGCATGGACGGGTATTGTGATCACAACGTGTCTTGTATGTATCGCAATGAAATTCCGAAATAGAAATAAGAATATGTGAGAAAATACCGCTCTACTGCCAATAGAGGCAGTGGAGCGGTATTTTGCTTTTCATTTGTCTGTGACTACTGTCATTTTGACAAAGGGAGGAACATCATACCACAATATGTTTGTTGACAGTGTTGGACATAGCATGATACTATCACTATGCATTTATATGAAAGGGAGAGAGGTCTATGAAACAAAAGGGGTGGAAGATCGTTTTATCTTCTGTGCTGGCATGTAGTATGCTCATGCCCTATGCGATGGGCGTGCGTACCATGGCCGCTGCGCCAGAGAGTCAACTCAAGGACCACTGGAGCTTTGATTCTCTGACCAGTGATGCAGGAGAACACACAACGGCCACACTGGAAGGTGACGGCGTGAGTGTTGTGGACAGCGGAAATCCGGTGTTTGGGAATGTGCTTCGATTTGGAGCGGGTACCGACAACTATCTGAAGCTGCAAGATTACATTAACACGGGAAAGGGACAAGTTTCCTTTTCAATGTGGTATCGGTACGATAAGACCATTACAGGGGATAAGGAGTCTGCATCTACCGTGCTGCTTCAGCACGAGGGGAGTGGGCGTTCCCTGTTGACCCTGCGCTCCAATGGCCAGTACCACACGTACATCAATGGAAAAGATGTACTTTCCCAGAAGTCCGTGTCTAAGGGAGAGTGGCAGCACATCACGGTCACCTTTGACCAAGAGAGTAAGAAGGTAAAGTTCTATATCAACGGTGTTTTGGACAGTGAGCAGGCGCTGGGTGACAGCACCGTGGACCAGCTGCTGACGCTTCGTCTGGGCGCCCATAAAAACGCAGGCAACACGGATCCTCATCCTATGCGGGGAGATGTAGACGAGTTTTATGTATACGAAAAGGTGCTTACCGATGCTGAGGCCCTGGCAGTGTACGAAGATAAGGCGGTGGAGCTGTACCGGGCGGAGTTACAGACTGCTGTGGAGGAGGCCCAGGCCCTCTATGACAGCCATGCTCTGCCCGATGACCACGAATGTGCCGTGGAGCTGGCTCAGGCCATTGCAGCGGTGGCGGAGGCCACAACCCTGGAACAGATGAAGCAGGCTTACGAGACGCTGCAAAATGCCGTGGCCGCATACCAGGCGGCTGTCCCGCTGAACCTGACGGTCAACCTGGACCAGGTGAACTGGGTCATTGATGCAGATTCCATTTTTGGTATTAATCACCGCTATGCGTTCAACGGTTATGGTACCTTTGATTCTGAGACGATGCAGATGAAAGAGAAGTTTACCCAGCTGTACATGAATGCGGGTTTTGGCTCCATCCGTTATCCCGGTGGAACCATTTCCAATCTGTTCAACTGGAAAACTACCCTGGGACCGAAAGAAGACCGCAAGGATCAGATCCACGGCTTCTATAATAATCCGGGGCAGGGAGGTATTGAGCCCAACTTTGGCATTGCAGAGATTGCAGACTTTGCCGACCAGGTGGACTCTGAGATTGTCTATGTGTACAGCTTGGGCCGCGGCAATGCGCAGGATGCAGCCGACCTGGTGGAGTACCTGAATGCAGAAGTAGGCACCAATCCCAACGGAGGCATTGACTGGGCCCAGGTGCGCGCGGATAACGGACACCCGGAGCCCTACCATGTGCGCTATTTTGAGATTGGTAACGAGATGCAGCAGGCCTATGGCCAGGCTGCTGATGGCACTTCTTCCCAGGGCTATTGGACCGACTATGTGTCCGGTGGAGCAGAGAAGGCCTACACGGAGGGCGGAACCGCCACATTCACCCAGAGATATACGGTGGATGAGGAGAATTGGAACAAGGTGGCCTCTCAGTCCGATGGAAGCGCCAATCTGGTACGCTTTTTGCGGTATGCCAACCTCAACCCCGGTATGCTGGATGAAAATGGGGAGATTGTAGACGACCCCAGCTTCCGGGCCATGAATGATGGGGTACGGGTCTATGTGGGGACCGATGGAAACCTGACGGAATGGACTGTGGTGGACAGCTTGGAGAACTCCGGGCCTGAGGACACCCACTGTGTAGTGAACTACGCCAACGGCTCCATCCTGTTCGGTGATGGCGTTCACGGCAAGATTCCCTCCAAGGGCCAGAACATCTATGCCACCTACAGCGTGGACCGAGAGGGATTCCTCGATGTGTCCAAGGCCATCAAAGAGACCACCCGGAAGATCAATGAGGCGGAGGGCACGGACTACCAGGCCAACGTGTATACCAGCTTTGAATCCAAGGGCTTTATCAATCGCATGAACAGTCTGGGTGCCAACGAGTGGTACGATGGCATGACTATCCACCCCTATTCCGGCACCGTGTCCGGTGGCAGCGATGCGAATGCCTTCTATGACAACGCCATGAAGAAGGCAGAGAATGTGGGTATCCAGCACGTGCAGGACTATGTGGACATGCTGCCGGAGGGAAAGGTGCCTGTGATCAGCGAGTTTGGCATCTTCCGGAACACGGAAGCTCAGGTGCGATCCCAGACCCACGCCCTGTACATTGCCAAGGTGATGATGGAGTATGTGAAGCTGGGCAGCCCCTATATCCAGAAGCACTGCCTGGCAGACTGGTATAGCTCTGGGGCAGACTCCCTGGGACCCACCCAGCAGGCGGTGATTCAGGTGGTAGCCCAAGAGGGGGCTGACACCTCCACAGGTGAAGGTGAGTTCCGTTTCTTCTCTACTCCGTCTGCCCATGTGTTTGAGATGCTCAACGCTGGCTTCGGTGATCAGGTGGTGGAGGCCCAGGTGGCGAATGCTCCTACGCTGTCCAACGGTGTGACGGCCATTTCCACCCTGGCCAGCAAGGACGAGGCTGGAAACGTGTACATCGCAGTGGTCAATGTGGACCGTGAGAAGGACTACAGCGTGCAGCTGAACATCCCCGGCATGGATCTGTCTGGCCGCGCCGTAGAGATTCAGACCCTGGCCTCTGAGGGCATTGCTGAAGAGAATACCCTGGAGAATCCCGACAACGTATCCATCGAGACGACTCAGATGGTCATGGGGGACAACCCTGTGGTGGAGCTTCCCAAGCACTCCTTTGTGGTGATGAAGGTGATGGCACCTCAGCCTGAGACCTACACCGTGACTGTAAACACCCAGGGCCAAGGCACCGCCTCTGCCTCTGTGGAGACTGCCACGGCTGGTACCACCATCACCCTGACGGCTCAGGCCGCCCAAGGTTGGCACTTTGTGGAGTGGAAGAGTGACGATGTCACCGTTTCCGACAACGCCTTCCTGATGCCGGAGCAGGCGGTGATCGTGACTGCTGTGTTTGCCCAGGATAGCCAGCCCGGCGATGTGGACAAGACTCTGTTGGAGAAGACCATCGCCTACGCTGAGACGCTGGACACCACCGGTGTCACCGACTCCGCTGTGGTTGCTTTCCAGAAGGCGCTGGCCGAGGCCAAGACCGTGATGGCCGACACCAATGCCACCCAGGAGCAGGTGAATGCCGCTTGGGACAACTTGCTGGAGGGCATTTGGGTTCTGGGCCTCACCCAGGGCGACAAGACCCTGCTGGAGCAGCTCATCACCAAGGCCGATGCTATGATGGCCGATGTCGACAAATACGTGGAGGCCAACTGGAAGCAGTTGGTGGGCGCTCTGGCTACCGCCAAGGACGTGATGGCTGACGGTGACGCCATGGATGAAGATGTCCAGCCCGCCGCAGAGGCCCTGCTGAATGCCATTCTGGCCCAGCGCTTCAAGGCCGACAAGGCCATTCTGGAAGACCTCATCACCAAGGCTGAGGGAATCAACCTGGAGGGTTATACCGCCGAGTCTGTGGCCACCTTCCGCACGGCTCTGGCCAATGCCCAGGCAGTGATGGCAGATCAGAGCCTCAGTGAGGACGATCAGAGCGTGGTGGAGCAGGCGGTAGTCCAGCTCAGCGATGCCATGGACGGGCTCACGGCCCAGGGAGCGTCGGAGCCCAGTGATAAGCCGGAAGCTACCAACCAACCTGAGGCCACCCAGAAGCCCCAGGTCACAGAGAAGCCCAGCAGCATACCCCAGACCGGTGATTCTGTTCACCTGATGTGGTATGTGGCCGCTTTGGCCACCGCTGTGAGCTTGCTGGCAGGGGGCGCTGTGGCCGTGCGCAAGCGTAGAAACTGAACATACAGAAAATAATAGAAACAACCGGAGAGGCCAGCCCATTGGGGCTGGCCTCTCCGGTTGTGATTTATGTGATTTACAAGTGGAATTAAGCCTTATATCCGTTGGGGTTTTGGGACTGCCACTTCCAGGAGGAAGCGCACATCTCTTCAATGCCGTACTGGGCTTTCCAGCCCATCTCGTCCCAGGCCTTCTGGGGGTCTGCGTAGCAGGCGGCAATGTCGCCGGGGCGACGGGGGTCCATGACGTAGGGCAGTTCCTTGCCGCAGGCCTTCTCATAGGCGTGGAGAATGTCCAGCACGCTGTAGCCCTTGCCGGTACCCAGGTTGCACACAAAGAGGCCGCAGTTCTGGGACACCTTCTCAATGGCGGCCACATGGCCCCGGGCCAAATCCACCACATGGATGTAATCCCGGACGCCGGTGCCATCGGGGGTGGGGTAGTCTCCACCAAAGACGTGGAGCTTTTCCAGCTTGCCCACGGCTACCTGGGCGATATAGGGCACCAGGTTGTTGGGGATGCCGTTGGGGTCCTCGCCGATGAGACCACTTTCGTGGGCGCCGATGGGGTTGAAGTAGCGCAACAGAGCCACGTTCAGGGTGGGATCGGCCTTGCAGTAGTCCATGAGAATCTTCTCGATGAACAGCTTGGTGGTACCATAGGGATTGGTGGTGCCGCCGGTGGGGAAGTCCTCACGGATGGGCACCGTGGCGGGATCGCCGTACACGGTGGCGGAGGAGGAGAATACAAAGTTCTTCACGTTGTGGGCCCGCATGGCGTTGAGCAGCACCAGGGTGCTGGTGAGGTTGTTGGTGTAGTATTCCAGGGGCTTGGCAACGCTCTCACCCACGGCCTTGAGACCGGCGAAGTGGATGACCGAATCAATGTCGGGGTACTGGTTGAAGATCTGCTCCACGGCGGCTGCATCGCACAGGTCTGCCTCCACAAAGGGAATGGTGGTGCCAGTGATCTGCTCCACGCGATGAATGGCCTCGGGGCAGGAGTTGACGAAATTGTCCACGACGACAATGTCGTGGCCGGCCTGAATGAGCTCCACACAAGTATGGCTGCCGATATACCCGGCGCCGCCGCTGACGAGAATTGACATGATTGTATGCCCTCCTTTGAATATTGGTGAAAACGAAAACTTACACTGCGTGGCCCTTGGCAATGACCACATCCACCACTTGCTGGGCCAGAGCCTGGCACTGGTCGTGGTCGGGGGCTTCCACCATGACCCGAATGAGAGGCTCGGTGCCGGACTCGCGCACCAGAATGCGACCGGTATCGCCCAAGGTATTGGCCACAGCATCCACCGCAGCCTGTACATCGGCGTCATCCTGGGCGGTTTTTTTATCGTGGACCCGGACATTGATCAGTACCTGGGGATAGATGGTAACCGGAGCGGCCAATTGGGTCAGAGTTTTGCCCTGGGCCAGCATGGCCTCCATGATCATCAGAGCGGTGAGAATGCCGTCGCCAGTGCGGGCGTGCTGGCTAAAGATGATGTGGCCGGATTGCTCGCCGCCCAGGCAGTGGCCGTTTTTGACCATATTCTCATAGACATACTTGTCACCCACGGCGGTCTTCTCATAGGAGATGCCCACCTCGTCCAGGGCTTTGTACAGACCAAAGTTGGACATGACGGTGGTGACGACGGTGTTATTGGCCAACTGTCCCAGGCTCTTGAGGTAGCAGCCATAGAGGTACATAATGTGGTCACCGGTGACCACATTGCCGTTCTCATCCACGGCCAGGCAGCGGTCAGCATCGCCGTCAAAGGCGAAGCCCACATCCATGTGGTTTTCCACCACATAGCGCTGGAGTGCGCCGATATGGGTGGAGCCTGCATCCATATTGATGTTCAGTCCATCGGGATTGGCGTGGATGGTGTGTACCTCAGCGCCCAGAGCCTCAAAAATCTGGGGACCCAGCTTCCAGGCGCTGCCGTTGGCGCAGTCCAGAGCCACGCGCTTGCCCTGGAAGGAGTGCTGGACCAGAGAGATGAGGTGCTGGGCGTACTGCTCTCGGCCAGCCACATCGTCAATGATGCAGCCGATGGCATCGCCGCTGGCCATGGGTAGCTGCTCCAGGATCTCACCGTCCAGCATCAACTTGCCGTCCAGATAGTCCTCCACCAGAGAGATGACACCCTCGTCCATCTTCTCGCCGTCTCCATTGATGAGCTTGATGCCGTTGTCATAGAAGGGGTTGTGGGAGGCGCTGATCATCACGCCGCAGTCGTAAGCGCCGTTGCGAGCCATGTAGGACACGGAGGGGGTGGTGGTGACGTGCAGCAGGTGGACATCTGCCCCGGAGGCGGCCATACCAGCGCTGATGGCGTACTCCAGCACATAGCTGGAGCGGCGGGTGTCTTTTCCCACCACGATGGTGGCACGATGGCCCCGACCATAGTAGTAGCCCAGGAAACGGCCAATCTGATAGGCGTGGTCGGCAGTGAGGCCTACGCCGGCCTTACCGCGGAAACCGTCGGTTCCAAAATATCTTCCCATGAGATTATCCTCGCTTTCTTTATTGGAATGCATCAACCCTGACGATGGGTGATGTGGTCCTTGTCCTTATAGATACTGCCCTGGGGGATGACGCCCCGGACGCAGCTGGTGGGGTAGACGCTGGTGTGGCGGCCCAGAATGGTGCCGGGATTGAGCACAGAGTTGCAGCCCACTTCCACATAGTCGCCCAGCATGGCGCCTACCTTTTTTCGGCCAGTCTCCAGCAGCTCATCTCCCTTGATGACCACTGGGGTCTTGTCGGACTTCACGTTGGAGGTGATGGAGCCAGCGCCCATGTGGCTCTTATAGCCCAGAATGGAGTCGCCCACGTAGTTGTAGTGGGGCACCTGAACGCTGTCAAAGAGAATGACGTTTTTCAGTTCCACAGAGTTGCCCACCACGCAGCCTTCGCCAACCAGAGCGGAGCCACGGATGAAAGCGCCGTGGCGCACCTCAGTGTTGGGGCCGATGATGCAGGGGGAGCCCAGGTAGGCGGAAGGCATCACCTTGGCGGTGCGGTGTACCCATACCTGGGGCTGAGGCTGGTCATACTCCTCCGGGGACAGCGTGCTGCCCAGGGAGAGGATCAGCTGGGAGATTCCCTCCAGTGCCTCCCAGGGATATTCGAATTGCCGCAGATAATCGGCGGCAACGGTATGCGAGAGGTCAAAAAGGTCTTGAATTTTCACATCCATGAAATGTACCTCCAATTTTACTTCTTTACATCTTATTAATATAGAGGAAATCCATGAAGTTTTCAATCACTGATTCTATTGAATTTCTTTCCAAACATAACGTGTGAAACTGTCGAATTGCCGGATGCCATACCAAGAGGGCACAGGGAGAGAAGAAAACCGAAACCTGAGGAGTATCCGATGCCTGCGAAAAGGGCGTGAGCTGGGAGTAAACGAGGAGCGTTGACAAGGAGGACGGGGAGATATCTAGTGCTTGAGAAACTGTGAGAAATGCATAAAGCCAGAGTGGAAAAATTGTGAGATGTCACAAACGGGGGGGGGGGAAAATAATTGAATTTAGAAGCAATATGTGGTAAAATATAAAAGGTTAAGGCACATTTTGGAAAATTTTATCTGGAGTGAGGGAAGAACGATGAAAAAACGATGGGAACGGTTGATTGCCGCGGTTATGTCTGTGGTGATGGTGCAGACCGTGTGCCCGCCGCAAGCGATGGCATTGGCTGCATCGGAGGTGAAGGAAGCAGCAGAGTACTTGGAGGTTGACCAGCTGTTTTCTACTACACAATCGGCGGTCACCACCGACTCCCCGGAGAACGTGGAGACCCAGACCAGCGCCGCACTGTTTCAAGACGGGGCGGTGCGCATTTATCATGCCCTCCAGCTGTATGCCATTGGCAGCAATGCGGTGGTGCACAGCGGAGATGCACAGGCGGAGACCTTTGGCACAGGTACGGTGCTCACCGATGAGAATGGTCAGGTCCTGCTCTATGATTCGGATGGCAGCTATCAGCTGATGAACGACATTGAGCTGCCAGAGGGAGCTACATGGGCTCTGCCCAGTGGGTTCTCGGGTACCTTTGTGTCGGAAGGGGAGAGCACAGAAGCGCCGTTGTACGATGAGGATACGGATACTATCTACATCTACAACAACTATCAGCTTCTGACACGGGCTGCCGAGGATGAACTGAAGACGGTCCTGTCTGGGGATAACGTGGCGGAGACCTTCGGCCTGGGCCAGGTGGTGTACGCCGGGGACCAGCAGCTGGAGTATACCCAGGACCACAACTATGTGGTGGCCCAGAGCTTCACCGCCCAGATGCCGGAGCTGAAGGCGGAGGAGATTCTGTCGGAGACGACCCAGGATGCCACCCCGGGTTTGGATGGGCGTGATTATCTGGGCCAGGTGGTCTACAATGATTCTGCCACAGGTCTACAATATATATTAATTGGAAATAAGCAACAGTTACAGGCGATTGGAAAGACGGAACGAGAATGGCAAATGGTGGGATTTCTTGTCCAGTATGTAAATGTTGCAATTAAGGTAACTGAACCTCTGTGGGAGAAAGATGGAAGAGAATGGAAACAGGTTTATCCAGGAGATGCTGACCTTTCTAGTGATCAAAAACTGTGGGGGAATGATGACTTCTATCACACCATCGGTCAGAAATATTATGGGAGCAAACTTGTAAATGGACAAGTCGTTTGTGATGAAAGTGCAACGAAATATCATGTGAATATTGAACGAAATGGGAAAGATGAGCCAACCTATAGTACTAATGCAAATTATATTATATTCAGAGATATAAATTTAAACTATGAGGAATGGACTCCGCTTGCTTTTCATGGCACCATGATAGGCGCAAAAACTGATGGTACATCGAAAATTTGGGATGACACAGGGATTGTTGCTTCCAAACGCCCAGAAATTAGTCGCATTATAGTAACTATGGATGAAAACGAGCAATTGGAAGTGGATAAACAATTAGGGGTTGGATTTTTTTCGACGATTTCCAGCGAAATGAATGAAAAAAATGTTGGCGTGAGTTCAGGTCAAGTGATCGTATCTAATCTGATTTTAGATGATGTGTCCGTTCAGACATTGACCAATAAGACAAAAGACTCCCAGAGTTTGCTGAATGCAATTACATCGGGCGTAGGCGGAATTCTGGGGGAACTACTTGATAATCTCCTAAATATCCTTACTTTTGGTAAGTTGAACTTGAACTTAAACAAGGTGTTGGGAGGGCTGCTAAACGCTCGAGCAAAGGATCCGACCCGATTTGCTACTGGCGCTTTTGCTGGACGTATTGAAGGCGACGTAAAAGTATACAATTGTGATGTGATTGGTGCGGATGTAAAGAATATCAATGACTTTACTGGAGGATTTGCCGGTTATTCCATAGGTACCACTAAATATGATGGCTTGTCAGAGGCGTTAGGAGATATTGAAAGGTTATTAACTAATTTGCTCAATATTATTCCCGGAATAGGGTTAGGAGACCTTATTACCATTTTATTGAGAAATGGACTGGCGATTGGGCACTTAATTCCCACCGGATACTACAGACCTCATATTGAAAACTGCACGGTTTCCCTAAAAAATGGTGCGGGAAGTCTCGGTAATGCAACATCCAGCTATGTGGGCGGTTTTGTAGGCAAGCAAGTAGGCACTGTTATGGACACTTGCACCGTATCCGGCCTGAAAAGCGTAACAGCTAATGATTATGCCGGCGGATTTGCCGGGGCGACGATGGATGCGTTGATTCGGGGCTTGCTGACAAAATTGGGCGGAAATATTTCTTATTCTCCGTCTACGGAAAATACCAACTGTACCGTGCAATCAGTAGTAAACAGTTCGGAAGATGAACAATCCGAGACGGAAGCCACTTTGTGGACGATTACCGGTACCAACTATGTTGGTGGATACACGGGTATGACGGCGAATAGCAATATTGTCAATTCTACCGTCAAGAACCTGGGGGCAGTCACTGCATCTGGTGACTATGCTGCTGGCTTCGTGGGACGAGCTACAGTGGGCTCTGGTGCACTGTCTTTGGGTGAAGATGAAAATACCTTGCTGGGTCAAATAGGAAAATTAACTGGAGATTTGACTGGCATGGAAGGAGCAGTTCTGGAACTGTTCGGAGCTGCACCATCACGTTTCAATAACTGCAAGATTCTAGACTCCACACTGTCCGTTCAAGCCGGGAACTATGCTGGTGGGTTTATCGGTCAGGGTGACGGTGTGCAGATCAATCAGGAGGGTGGAACTACCACTCTGAAAAATGTGGCATCTATCACCAGTACCAAAAACTACTCTGGTGGTTTTGCAGGCCAGTTGATACCCACAAATGCTGGTGGAGCCCTTAACAAGGTGTTGGGATTTGCCGCAATACGAGAGCCTGTTGTTTCTAATGTCGATGTGTGGGGGGCTGATGGAGAATTTGCAGTCACAGCGAATGAAAACTACGCTGGCGGAGCAATTGGTGTAACGGTAGGTGGACAAATTCAAAATGTGACAGTGTCCAACTTGCAGAAAGTTGCAGCAAATGCTGAGAAAGGTATTGCTGGCGGATTTTTGGGAAGCAATAATGCCAGCGGATTGGTAAACGCAGGCGGGTTGAACCTGCTCAACCTGGATATCCTGAAAGTTAGCAATCTACTCAAGGTCGTCAACTATCTGCTCACCGACTGCACCAACTGTTATGTGAGCTTTACTGGCAATGCCACACCCCAGGTGAGTGCCGCCAGTGCGGGTGGCTTTGTGGGTGAGATGTACGGTGGCAGTGTCAATAATTCTGACATGACAGACAATCGAGGCGCAGTACGAAATCTTTCTAATGTCCAAGGTACGTATTACGCTGGCGGCTTTGCCGGGAAGATTTGTTCTGGCAATCTGGCAGATGCTAGCGGCGGGATCGAGCTTGCAGGATTAAAAGTAGATGTCACAGGTTTGACTGGTGTTTTGCAGGGCTATGTGCCCAAAGTCACCTCGGCGGATGTGTCGTCTGCAGAAACTGGGCTGAAGGTACAGGCATTAAAGCAAACCATGCGGGAGGACAACACAACCGTTGCAGACAAAGATTCCGGTGCCGCAGGTGGATATGCGGGCCTGGTTCGTGGCGCTCAGATTTCCTACAGTGATGTGAACGCCCTGGCAACCCGAGGAAGCTTTAAAAGTGAAGAAGTTTCCAACAGCGATTGGGCGGTGAAAGCACCCGCCTACGCCGGAGGATATGCGGGTAAAATCGACTTGGGCTCCCTGGCTACGGTGGGTGATAGCGTGTCGCTCCTAGACATTGTTGGCTTGGATGGCATACTTTCGGCACTGAGTGTGGTGGAGTCACGTCTGGAGCAGTGTGACGTAACTGGGAAAAGCGGTGGCTTCAATGTAAAGGCATCCAACGTTACAGAGGAAAAGACTGTAACGAGTGCCACCGTAGGCTCGGCCGGCGGCTTTGCAGGTGAAATCAACGGAGCCTGGCTCAATGGATGTGACGCAGGCAATTATGAGTATATCGAGGGTGTGGTCAGTGCTGGCGGATATGCAGGCACGGTCCAGCCTGGAGATATGGTCAGCTTGCTGGAAGGGCAGACGAACATCCTCGAAATTGTGAATGCAAGTGGTCTGCTCAGTGCATTGAAGACGTTTATTCCTCGCATTTACAACAGCTCGACGGCTGCTGTGCCTTGTGGTGGCTATATCGAGGCCACTGGGACTTCTGTCGATGAGCAGCTGAAGGGCATGGCTGGTGGCTACGTAGGTTACAATCAGGGCGGCCGTATCTGGGGTAATGTTAAGACGGACCCTGCTGATGTATCGAAACAACCAGCCGTTTTGAAGGACCAAAAAACGGCGACGACCCACCGGGTACGTGAAGTTGTCGGCGTAGAGTTTGCTGGTGGTTTCACCGGACTCATGGAGTCCGCCAATTTGGTGGATAGTGGAAGTTTGAAACTACTGCCAACTGAAGAGGGTGGGGCGGTTGCTGCACTTTCAGTGCCTGTATCGGCGCTGCAGGTTGTCTACCCCACTGAGACCAACACCCAGACCACGGGACCGCTGCGTGGATTGAATAAGGAAACTTGGAACGCGTGGGTCACTGCAGTGGGTTCCAGCGGTGTGTATGGAGAGGAACTTGTTCAGGCTTCCTATGGTGATCTGGCGCAGTACATCTATGGCTACACGGTAACCGCAAAAGCAGAAGATGAAGGAAGCAGTTTGGTTGACGGCGGCGCCGCTGGCGGCTATGTGGGACGCATGGAGGCCGGAGTCATTACCAACGCCTATGCGCAGGATGTCAAAGCCGTCACTGCATTCCGTAGCGCCGGTGGTTTTGCCGGTGAAATGGAGACAGGTTCTGTTGCTAATGTTGGAAGCATAAAGATTGCTGAGATAGATGTCACAGGAAACCTGCCGATTGTAAAATCCTTTGTACCGGTGGTCTATGCCTCGCGTGTAGACGGATATCAATCTGGCATGACGATCAAAACAACCAGTGATACTGAAAACAGTGCCATTGGAAATGCCGGCGGTTTTGTGGGCGTAGCTTATGGCGCTCAACTGTGGCGAGAAATTCCAAAAGATGAAGATTTGGACTTTGTGCGGGTGACGGAGCAGGCCGCTGAAGTTCAGAATCTAAAGTATGTTTACGGCTCTCAGTATGCTGGCGGTTTTGCAGGCCGAATTGACTCCGCAAGTGCAACGAACGTTGAGGTCGGGGCGGACTCCGGTGTGCTGGACCAGATTCTGGAGCATCTCATTCAAGCGGTCACGGGAGATGTTTCCAATTTGCTGTCTGTGCTGGATGCCACAATACCCACAGTGGAGAGTGCATGGGTGAATACTAGCGTGAAAAAGAATGCCAAGGCGTCCATCACCAGAGATGATTTGGAAGCCACCATGGACTTTGCAGTTTTGGATGCCGACCAAGCAGCTGGTGGTTTTGTGGGTATGGCTTGCGGCGCTGTGTTTGGTAAGCGAAATGCTACCACAAAGATGACAGAGGAAATCCCTGACACTGCATTGGTGATTTCTGGTGTGCGCGCGGTGGCCGGAGGTGAACATGCTGGCGGTTTCTTCGGCCTGGCAGAAATGGGCGGCGTGGCTCAAATCGCTGAGGAAGGCACTGGCATCCTCAACCTTCTGGTGCTCAATAATGTGGACGTTCTCAATGCCTTCCGCACCTACTTCTACGATTGTTATGTGTTTGGTTCTGCTGAGGGAATGTCGGTCTATGCGCGAACGGACTCCAGTGATGGAGGCGATATTACAAGTGGCAGTGATGCAAACCAAGTCTATCACAACGGAAATGCCGGAGGATTCGGCGGAAGCTTGCTCAATGCAACCGTACTGCGTAGTCATGTGAGAAATTTGAAGCTGGTCAACGGCCTCAATTATGTGGGCGGCTTTGTGGGCCTTAGTGGTAAGAGTGGCGTCTTGGACCTGGATAAGGCAGAAGTGCTGGAAAATGTGTTGATTGCCGCTGCGGGCCTGATGGACATTTTCGGCTCCCACATGGATGACAGCTCCGTCACCGGTATGGCCAATCAGGTGGGTTACACCCTGGCCAGTAAGGGCGGGAAGGATTGCATTGCCGGCGGTTTCATCGGATATGGCGATCTCTCACGGGTCAACAACTGCAAAGTAGACCAGCTGAAGCAAGTGTACAGCGATGCCCAAGCCGGTGGCTTTGTGGGACGTACCAGCTATGCCTATCTTGCCAAGGTCGATGGCACTTCCCCAGTGTTGCTCAATCCTCTGTTGTATGTGATTAATGAGTTGCTTGATGCTCTGTATGTCGGGAAGTTGGAAGATATCGGTGCGATTCAGGTAAAAATCCCTGGCTTGGAGAAGGCGTTGGAGCTGAAGGTACTGAGTGATGGCGATGTACTTTCTGTAACGCTCCTTGGCTTGAAAATTTCCGTTGCTCTGGTGAAAGACAACGGAGATGGGACTAAGGATATGGCTCAAATCCATATCGGAGACTCCTATGTGGAGATACCATGTTCGGAGGACGGTATTACTGCAGACAATCTGAAAATCGGTCTCATCAAGGCCAACCGCACCAAAGTTGCCAACTGTACCATTACTGGCGTCACCAACGGTTATGACGTGTTCGGTGGTGGAGCAACCAATGATGTGGATGGAAGCAACGAATTTGGTTACGCTGGCGGCTTTGTAGGCTTCAACAATGAGGGCTTGCTGGAGAACAACACCATGCTTTATGCTGATACCATTCGTGGCACGGCGGATAAGGTAGGTCCGTTTTCTGGGCACACGAAGCTGAAGACGGGATATGATCAGATCAACAACTTGGACGTGATTGAGGGGCAGGGTAACTCCTACTCGGTCTATCGCAGCAAAACTTACCAGGATAAGCTGGACATTTTGTTGCAGGATGATCAGTACCTTCTCAATGGCGATCCCAATCAAAAGGGAGAGATTCTCTACGATGACACGGATGAGTTATACTACATCTATACCGTCCATCATCGTCATGTAGCTATGTGGCCGAGTTGTGAAGAGGTTGATGCTTTGAATGGCTTTGCAGCCACATGGCAGGATGCACAGATGAGCAGTTCCACTTTGACCAATGCCAAATTCCCGGTGAACGTCTATATCACATCGGCACAGGCCAACTTGATGCTGGGGGTGGCCACCGAACAGAATGAGGACCGGACGATTCCTGGTGCTGGTGATATGCAAGACCCCTGTGGAACCGAGATGCTGCTGACCGTACAGAAAATTTGGTTTGATGATGGGAGTATTAAGAGACCCGAGGAAATCAATGTGACGCTGCTTCAAGGCTTCAAGCCCTCGAAGGAGGGGGAAGAGCCCACTATGAAGCCGTATCAGGTTCCTGTGGAAGATCAGTATCAGTCAGGAGAAACCGGTGCGTCTGTTGTGGATAATGTCTTGAAGGAGAATCCTTTCCAGATGAATAGCGACATGGTAGGTGCGGACCCCGATATTTGGACCACCCAGTTCTATGTACCGGTGCGTGCGGAACAGGGGGAGAACGGGGAACTTGGTCAACTGTATACCTACGATGTCTCGGAGGAAACAATTGATGGCTATGTTACCTTCTATTGCAAGCCAGACGACTACACCATTTACATCTTGAACTTCCAGATTTCTATGCTGATGGCAGACGATACTGTGGTCATCGATTACGGTTTGCCCGTGGCAGTGGATGTTTTGGACAATGATGCACTGGGGTCCTATCAGATTGCGGGCGAATTGGCGGGCGTTGCTCAGTATGACGCTGAGAAACTGCACAAGACATTTGACCAGACAACGGCATTGACTCAGCATGAGCAGCAACTTTCCTATGGCAAGGCGACCATCGATGCACCTAAGGGAGTCGTGGCTGAGACCACAGAGACTGACGGCGGTTCCAAGCGAGACGTATACTATGTACCCGATACCATGCAAATGGACTCCCTGGAAAAAATGTTGTATGTGGTGAAGTTGGATTCTGAGCATGTAAAAAATGACCAAAACTACATCACGGGTGCGCTCTCAATCATTCCGGCAACCGAAATCTTCTATGAAGATAATTTTGGTGCGATAAAGCCTAATCCGGGTTATACAAAGGACGATACAAAGATAGTATGGACGCCTCTGACCGGAGAGGGCTCTGATACACAGCAGGATACCGATCGTCCAGGCAGTGCAGAATTGGGCAAGCTGTGGGATGATTTGTACGGAAATGATACCCACTACGAGAAAGATGCAACTTACAGCAACGGGACCGCATGGTATGTTGAGGTAGGCGAAGACACAAAGACCTTCCCCAGCGCAGAATTTACTTTCACGGGTACTGGCTTTGATGTCATTAGCGTTACAAGTGGTGAGACTGGAACGATTAAGGTCAATGTTTACGATGTCAATCAAGGGAATAAAAAGGTGAAAGGCTACATCATTGACACCTACTATGGATACAACTTTGTTGATGGTGAATGGGTTGTGGATGAATCGGCGGACGCAAGCAATGCATTGTATCAGGTCCCTGTTTTGAAGGTAGAGGATTTGCCCTGGGGGACATATAAAGCAGAGATAATTCCAACGTACCATAAGGCTTATGACGATCAATATCAGGAAGGAGAATATAATTCTTACAGATTCTATTTGGATGCCATTCGCATATATGATCCGGCAAAACCTGATGGAGAGCATTACAAGGAAATCGAAGAGGTCTATGAGAAAGATGGGGAAAATAGACCTGAATTCAAGGAAATCCGTGATATTCTTCTCAATGCAAAGAATACATCTGCGGTCACTGAGATTGGCGCGGTTTTCGTGGATGGCAATGGAGCCTTGACTGACATCGAAGACTATGAGGCGTATGGACCTAAAAATGAGGTCTACTTGGCCCCGGGGCAGGCGATATCGTTCAATCTGGAGACGACATCAAAGGATCTTCCTGATAAGCTGCAGTTGTCTGCAAAGCTAGAAAGTGGAAGTTCCACGCAGATGACCATCGAACTGGCGGTTCCTGATAAAAATCAACAGTGGGTCTCGTTCCGGGCAAAGACGTACACGATCGAGACAGCGTATGATTTGTATTACGAATTTGGTGAACAATGTGTGTGGGAGGCTCAAAAGAATGAAAAAGGGGAAATTGTCTCCTACAAAACCAAGTTCCCCATTGTTATCCGAAATTCCAGCAGTTCGACAACGGAGGGGGCGGATGTGGTTCCCACGGATGATCCCAACGCAAATCTGGACGACAAGGTTGGAAACCTGCTGTCCCTGACCAATCTGAAGTGGACGGGAAGTGAGGAAATCAAGCAAGAAGGTGATGGAACTGCCACAGTCCAGAGCGAGGAGAACCGTACTGAACAGCAAGACTTGCTGGTGACAAGCAGTTGGGAAAATGTAGAGGCCGCCTATTACTTGCTCAATCCTGTGCAGCAGTACACCGTGACCGTGAAGTATCAGGATGAGAGCGGAAATTCTTTGGCAGAGGACCAAGTGCTCCAGGTTTACGATGGCGCAGAATATGATGCCACGAAACTTCTGGAACAAGCCATCAAAGGATATCAGTTCCAGCGGGTTCAGGGAGAGGCAACTGGTGTGGCCACAGGCGATGTGGAGATTGTTGTGATTTATCAGAAGCTGAGAATGGAAACTCTACAGCAGCTGATAGACCGTGCCAATACCATGGTGGACTGTGCCCACAAGTACGTCAAAACCCAGTGGGAAGCTCTGCTGGATGCACTGGCAGCGGCGGAGCAGCTCTTGAGCGTGGAGCATGTGACTCAAGACCAAGTGGACGACACAGCCAGTGCGCTGCTTGAGGCGATTATGGCCCAGCGTTTCCAAGCGAATAAGGAGAACTTGGAGGCGATTTTGGAGCAAGCCAAGGACATGGACCTCTCCGGCTACACGGTGGAAAGCGTAGCAAAATTCCAGGCGGCGCTGGATGCAGCGCAGGCTGTGATGGATGACGATAGCCTGAGTGAGGAAGAGCAGCAAACGGTGGATGCAGCGACCGAGGCGCTTGCTGCGGCCATGGAGGGGCTGACGGCTGAAACGGAGCCGGAAGAGCCGGAAGCCACAGATGCCCCCCAGACGACCGATGCGCCTGAGGTAAGCCAGCAGCCCGAAGCTACCAACGCTCCACAGACAACGGATGAGCCCCAGGCGACTCCGGAGTCGGAGGCCCAGGTTCCCCAGACGGGAGATGAGTCTGGTTTGACCATCTGGCTGACAACTCTGTTTGTCTGTGCTGCGGCTGGAATTGGCATGGGTATGAAAATCAAGACTCGAAAAGAAGAAGAGCAGTGACAAATACCTGATATGGCCGGTGGCTTCCCCTGAAAAGGGGAAGCCACCGGGGCACTGGAGGAAAAGATGGATAGTTCCAAAGGACAGACAAGGAAAAAACGTAGAAACACACTGGTGTGGAAAGGCGTGGCTCTGGCAATTATGGTAGCCGTGTGTGTGGGCGGCCTTTTTGCGTGGAGTATGTGGGGGAAAGACCAAGAACAGAAACAAAATATGCCCGTATATTTAAAAAGCGGCATATCCATTGAACGTGTGGAAGCTTATGACGGACCCTTTTGGGAGGATGGCACAGACCGTGCCGTAGAAGACGTATGGCAGTTGACGGTGCTCAATACGTCAGACCAGGATATACAGTATTTGAAAATCGTGGCCAAGGACGAGAATGGGAGCTCCTTGGGAGAATTTGAAATAACAACGTTGATTGCAGGAAGTACTGTCCAGGTGTTGGAGGCGTCTGCTGTGCAGATGCCTGGAAATGCCCAGTCTTGTACTTATTCCATAGAAAATTTGGCCTATTTGAAGCAGGAACGCTCGCTGCATACGGATAAATTTACCCTGTCCGTGGCGGACCAGTGGATTCGATTGGAGAACAACAGCAGCGAGAACATCGAAAACGACATTTATATTTACTATAAAAGAATCGAGGACAATGTATTACAAGGAGGAATCACCTATCGGGTGAAATTTGCCGGAGGTCTGGAGGCCGGAGAGAGCCGGGAAGAGCAGACCCAGCATTTTGACCCAGATACATGTGAGATTATGTATTTGACCTATCAGTGAGGAGCGTTTCAATGAAAATTTCCAAGGAATTTATGTTGCGGGAAATTGCAGGAGAGTACATTGTGGTCCCAACGGGACAGGCCGTATTTCGATTTATGGGATTAATTACAGTCAATGAAGTAGGGGCTTTCCTGTGGGAAACTCTTCAGAATCAAGCATGTACGGAACAACAGCTAACAAACTTGGTGTGTGAGATGTACCAAGTTGAGGAGAAAGTCGCCCGGCAGGATGTAGAGGAATTTGTAAAAGCTCTAAAGGAGCGAGAAATTTTAGAGTGACTCATTGTGATCGTAAATAAAAGAAATAATTTGCTAGAGTGCAGATTCCAGGAGATGGAGTAGGAGAAGTACAATGAAAAAAACATATGTAAAACCAATGGTTTACTTTGAAAACATGCAATTTGACTCTGCAATTGCTATCAGCCAGTGCAATGCGGTGCTTGTAAGTGATTGCCAGGCAAGAGAGTCTGTAGGTGCATCATGTACGCCATTTGCATTTTCAACATGTCCCCCGGATAAACTATTTGATGAAAATGGAGTTGTATGTGAGTACGAATGGGAATGCTACCATATCTCTGCCGGAGTGCAGGGGTTGTCATGATGAATCAAATAAGGCAATATTCAATATGTGGTGTTCACCTAAAAATCTGTTTTGTCGAGAGAAAAATTGAAATAGTTCCAGATAAAATGTGCTTTGGTTTTATTGGTGAATCTGAAGAAGCTGATATTATACATATATGCAATGTCGGCGAATTGAGCAAGCACGATATAGACCCGGTTTTTGCCGACAGCAGAAACCGGGTTTATTTTGACGATGGTAAATTCTACCGATATCAAGGGGCACTTTTAGATATGGCTCCGGAGAACTGGAAGAGCTGTCAGGTAGTTAGTCCAAGCAGACCAGGAGACGTGGAGGTGTATCTTCGACAAGAGGAGAAGTGCATACAGGAGGGAGACCTTCTATCGGCGCTGGGTTTGGACTATCTCTTAGCCCTACAGGGGAAGGTTTTGCTCCACGCTGCCTATATCCAGTGTCTTGGACAGGCCGTTCTCTTTACAGCCCCCTCTGGCACTGGAAAGTCTACTCAGGCGGAACTGTGGCGCCAGCATCGGCCAGGGACTCGCATTGTCAACGGAGACCGGGCGGTGTTCAGTGTAGAGGATGAACGAACGATGGCACATGGCTTTCCGTTCTGTGGGTCCTCTGGAATCTCCCACAACATATCTTGCCCGTTGAAAGCCATCGTGGTCTTGCGTCAAGGGAAGAAAAACCATCTGGTGCGCCTTGTGGGCGCTCAGGCTGCCACAATTCTGCTCTCGGAATGCATGGTTCCGTTATGGGATCGGATTGCCACGCAACGTGTGATGGACACTGTGACGCAGGTAGTAGAGCAGTGTCCCATTTATCTGTATCACTGTCTTCCGGATGCCTCGGCAGTGGAGCATTTGTATCATGTAATCTATGAAGGAGGGAAACCAGATGAATGAGCCATGGTGGAGTCAGGATGTGCCCATCAGTCAAATGCTGTCTCGAAAGGCAGCTGTGCGGGGCATTCCGTTGCATGGTACCTTTGAACTGACCAGTCGATGCAATTTTAGCTGTAAAATGTGCTATGTGCACGGCATGGAAAACATGGAGCAGTTGGAACAGCAGGAGCTGACAACGCAAGAGTGGCTGGACATTGCCCGCCAGGCAAAAGAAGCCGGAATGCTGTTTTTGTTGCTCACGGGTGGGGAGGCCATGCTGCGCCGGGACTTTATCGAGCTGTATGAACCGCTGTGTGACATGGGATTTCGGGTGGTCATCAACTCCAACGGCTCCATGCTTACCCCAGAAATCGTAGAGTGCTTTTCTAAGCGCCCTCCTGCTCGGATCAACATCTCCCTCTACGGGGCTTCCGATGAGACCTATCGCTCCTTGTGTGGCGTGCCAGCCTACGAGTCGGTGAAAACGTCCATCTATCGTCTGCGGGAGATGGGGATATCGGTTCGGGTCACCATGATGCTGACCACTTATAATTGCGGGGATATGGAGCAGGTGCACCAGACTGCACGGGATGCAGGAGCGCTGTGTGCCATGTCCTCCTATCTCTTCCCGCCGATTCGGTTGGATGAACAGACCTGTGGGAATAATCCTGGACGCTTAGCGGCGGAGGAGGCTGGGGCTTACCTTGTACGACGAGAGCGGCTGTTAAGTGACGATGAGGAGTTTTTGAAACGGGCCCAGTGGGCGGTGCAACAGTCAGCTGCCTTCAACCAATCGTCGTCTGAGGGACTCCCCATGCAGTGTTTGGCGGGGCGAGCCTCTTTTTGGTTGACCTGGGACGGAAAGATGCGTCCCTGTGGCCTGTTTGACCGAATTGAAATGGATGTGCGAGAGGTTGGCTTTACGAAGGCCTGGAAAGAAATTCATGAGAAAACTCTTCAAATTCGGTTACCACGTGCCTGTGCCAATTGTCCTGACCGAGTGCTTTGCCACAACTGTGCTGCCATGACCTTAGCAGAGACCGGGGCATTTGACAAAAGACCAGAGTACGTATGTCGGATGGTGGAGGGCATGAAGACAGAGTATGCCAGACAACTGAAGAATATGGAGTGATGGAATAGTCATGTTTGACTGGAAGCGTATCAGACGCAAGATTGCAGAGGGTGCCCTTCAGGAAATGAAACGGGAAGGACAGTGGATCTTCCAGCGCATGAGAAAGTATTGGGGCAGCATATTATTCTACTTGGTTATAGGAGTGTTGGGAACACTGCTAGGATTGGCAGGCAGTATTAGTTCCAAGTATCTGATTGACGGAGTCATGTTTCAGAATTTGAATTTGCTGCTTGCAATGCTCTTGTTGCTGATTTTGACTGGCCTAGCTAAAGTTGGGTTAGATGCGTGGAGCGGGATTTATCTGCGAAGGGTAAGCTTAAAGGTGCAAAATGAGTTGTTGGCACAGGTTTATCATGATATTTTTTGTACTCGCTGGCAGAGTATGAGTAAATACCATAGTGGTGATTTGCTCAGTCGTTTGAATAGCGATGTCAACACAGTATCTGCCAATGTGCTGAGCTGGTTTCCTTCATTTGTTACCACTGGTGTGCATGGTTTGGGCAGTTTGGCGATTATGCTGTATTATGACAAGACCATGACCGTGATTGCGTTGCTCAGTGCACCTGTTTCGTTGTTGCTATCTCGGGTATTGTTGGTACGCATGAGGGATCACAACAAGAAGATGCGACAGGTGGGCAGTGAGCTGATGGGCTTTACAGACGAGTCATTTCAACATGTACACACCATCAAAGCGCTGCACCTTACGGATATATTTGAAAATAGACTCAAAGCAGTGCAAAATAAATATATGACAGAGGCGGAAGAGTACAACCAATTTTCAGTACAAGCCGCCTCCTTTATGTCTGTGCTGAGTTTGATGGTATCCGTGTTATGTATGGCCTGGGGAGTATTTCGACTGTGGAACGGATATATCACCTATGGTACGATGACGTTGTTCTTGCAGCTGGCGCGCTCCTTGAGCAGAGACTTATCTGGTATAATTCGAATGGTACCCAGCGCTATCTCAGCGCTTACTTCGGCCGGGCGAATCATAGAAGTCACTGAATTGCCCAAAGAGACTGTGGGAAATTCAGTCAACATTCAGCACATTGAAGATCAGAAACAGTATGGTTTGTCCATCCGGTTGCAGGAGGTTAGCTTCTCTTACAAGCGGGGAGAGGTTGTGTTGAAAAGGTGTAGCTTAGAGCTGAATCCTGGTGATTACGCTGCAATAATGGGACGATCTGGCTGTGGGAAGACTACTTTGCTTCGTATGGTATTGGGGATGATTCAGCCAGATGAAGGAAAGGCTGCCGTCGCGGCAGTGGACGGGGTCTCTGAGCCATTGGGGGCAGGGACACGAGAGTGGATTGCCTATGTTCCTCAGGGAAATACCATTTTTTCCGGATCGATTGCGGAAAATTTGCGAGTGGTGGTTCCAACAGCCACGGAGCAAGAAATGATAGAGGCACTCCAGGTGGCATGTGCGTGGGAATTTGTTAGCAAACTGCCAGGAGGCCTACAGGGCATAGTAGGAGAAAAAGGAATTGGTCTGTCTGAGGGACAAGCTCAACGTATTGCGATTGCAAGAGCGGTACTAAAAAAAGCGCCCGTGATACTGTTTGATGAGGCTACGTCGGCACTAGACCAAGAGACGGGGTGTCAGATTTTGCGCAATATTAAGCAACATATGACATATTGTACCTGTCTGATTGTCACCCATCGTACTTCTGTGCTGGAGGTCTGCAATCGCTTTTTTTACATGAGAAATGGACATTTGACGGAGGATACACGGTCATATGCACAACAGTGAAGGCAAATGTTGGAAGAGATCGGGTGAAACATGTTGCACGGTCCAAACCAGGATATATCTGCAAGAGATAGAAAAGATGCTTCATGAGAACCATTCGGCATCTATTCCGGTATCTGGAATAAGTATGTACCCGTTTTTAACCCCCAATTGTGACTATGTTGGATTGAGGCCCATGGATACTGTGCGGTGTCGTCCAGGAATGATTGTACTTTTTAGGCGTGAGAGTGGAGCATATGTTCTGCACAGAATTATCAAGTGTAAAAATGAAAGCGTCTTTTTGGCTGGGGACGGACAGTGCATACTAGAAGGCCCTATCCATATCTCGCAGGTAGTGGGATGGGTTTCGCATGTGTATCGACGAGGGAAATGGGTTGCGCTTTGGAGAAGGAAAGGATTTATATTCGGTGTTTTATGGCGTTGGGCATTTCCCATCCGTAGATATTGGTTTGGTGGTGCTCGGCGATTGAGTGTACTTGTAGCCGGTAGGAAAGGATGAGGTGGGAGTGTATGAGAGTAATTCGTTGGCTTGTGGTGGGGCTGTTTGTGCTGTCTCTTGGATTATGGACGTTGGTGAGATATCAGGAATGGAAACGACAAGATGTTCATGCACCGATCATCACAGCACAGCCCGAGGTGCTAAATTTGTCGGTGGATGAGATGAAAACCGGTCTGATGGAAGGCGTGCAAGCCTGGGATGAAGAGGAAGGAGACTTGACAGAGCAAGTCATTTTGGGAGGACTCTCGTCGCTGAGTAGTGATGGAAGTTGTTATGTAAGCTATACTGTATTTGATCGAGCGAATCATTCCGCAACCCTACGACGAAAAGTTGTGATGGAAGATTATCACTCCCCTCAATTTCAGCTGATCTCTGCATTGGTGTTTGAACAGGGTGGAAAAGAAGATCCGATATCTTACATACGAGCGTTTGATATGCTGGAGGGAGAGATTACAGATTCGATAACTTCGCTAGAGAATGATCTGGACATGGGGCAACCAGGGGAATACATGATTCAAGTTCAGGTTGCCAACTCGATGGGAGATTTGTCGGAACTGAGTTTGCCAGTACATGTGCTCGAGCAGGGGGAAGTGGCCTTGGAGAATCAATGCCCTTTGTTGTATTTGGCCTGCGGCGAGTCGTGGAATGCCTACGACTATGTGTGGGCCATTTCGGGACAGGGAGAAGAGAAGCTCCAGATAGAGGATGGGGTGGATGCATCAACCCCCGGAGTGTATCAGGTGCACTACTGGGCTGGAAAACAACACACATGGATGACGGTTGTAGTATACGAATAGGGTGAGAAATGATGGAAGAAAGAGAATTGTTTCATTGGGATGAGTTGAGCTGGTATTCGGTACTCCGTGATCTGGTTATCAATCTATGGGTTGTGGTTTTGGCTGGTTTGACGGTGTGGATGGGAGTAGACAGTGTTGTACAGCTTCGATATGTTCCGGCGTATACGTCCTATGCCATAATGGCGGTTACCGCAAAGGGAAGCGATATTAGCATTTACTCCAACCTCACAGCCACAACTCAAATGGCAGAGGTGATTGGAGAGGTGTTTGCCAGCAATGTTCTACGCGAGAAAGTTGTTGAGGAGTTAGCCGTAACAGAGTTTGATGGGGAAATTAAAGCAGAGGTAATACCAGAGACCAATATGCTCACAGTTCAGGTCACGGCACCTACTGCCAAGCAGGCCCATCAAGGTTTGTGGTCAGCTATAAATCATTATGACGAAGTTTCAAACTATTTGTTTACCAATGCTGATTTAATGATGCTTCAACCACCGTCCGTACCCAAAACACCTTCAAATACCCCAAACATCCGACACATTCAGAAAATAGCAAGTGTTGGAGCGGCAATCTTGGTGGCGGCAGGATGTGTGTTGTTTACTGCGTTACGTCCAACCGTTCAGACCATGCAAGGGGCACAGCGGAATCTAAATGGAAGTGTCTTGGGTGATGTACCGTTTGAGCGGAAGTGGAAAAGTACAAAAGACATCATACGCCGAAGAAAGAAATCCATTCTGTTGAATGACCCAGGGGTTAGTATGGGATTTTCTGCATCCATCAGAAAAATTGCAACTCGCCTGGAGCTTCGGATGAAACACAGTGGGCACAAGATTCTGTTGGTGACAAGTGTAGGAGAGAATGAGGGCAAATCATCGGTGGCAACCAACATTGCCCTGGCGTTGAAGGAAAAGGGGCGGAGGGTTCTGCTATTGGATGGTGACCTGCGAAAGCCTGCCATTCATAAGGTGCTACAATTGCCCAAAGAGGATGCTGTGTGCATAAATGACTATCTCAACGATCGGTGCGAGGGAACGAATACTGTCTATTATGATGAAGACAGCGGTCTACACGTAGTCCAATCCGGTGATCAGCGTGTGAATGATGGAGTACGGGGGAATGCAACAAAGATATGCCAACTAATCCAAGCTCTATCAGAAACGATGGACTACATAATTGTAGATTCGGCACCGATGGCTGTGACAAGTGATACGGAATATCTGCTACAAGCAGTGGAAAGCGTGTTGTTTGTTGTGCGACAGGATTGGTGCGGGGTGGATGCCATTAACGATAAGCTCGAGATTCTTCGGCAAAATAATGTGCGAATCCAAGGTATCGTGCTCAATGCAGTGCATCCATTTGGGTTTGGTAGCAGAAGTCGGGATCGGTATTACGGATACGGTCGAAGAACGCGCGGGAAAAAGAAACTGGAGGCAGAACATGAGCGAGAAAATTGAGCGTTCAGAACATGAAATTGATCTATTGTTTCTGATAGAAAGCTTGGTAAAACTCCTGTGGCGACACTGGTGGTGTCCTGTGGTGCTTGCCTTGGTTTTTGGTGCTTTCAATTATGGCTATACATATAAAACCTATGTTCCCATGTACTGCAGCAAGGTTTCTGCAACTGTTATGGTGGCAACCAATCCACGGGGAGATAGCTATGGGTTTTATTATGATAGTAGTGCAGCCAATCAGTTGGCAAACACCTTCCCTTATATTTTGAGTAGTCCTATTTTACTTGATGAGTTGAAGGCAGAACTAGGTTCGGAGGTGATTCAGGGGAACTTGGCGGTTTCCCTGGTGGAAGGCTCCAATATGTTGACCATGTCTGTGACTAGCCCCAATCCTGTGGAGGCAGAAAGAATTTTACAGGCGCTGTTACGAGTATATCCTAACGTAGCTCGTGTGGTAATAGGCGATATCGAGTTCCATCTGATTGATACGCCAGCTGTGCCCAATGAGCCATGTAATTTTCCTAACTATCCCAAAGCGGTGGTGCAAGGAGCTGTCTTGGGGGCAGTGGTGGGAGTAGCTGTTCTATTTTTGGTCGCATTGCTCCATAAGAGAATCCATAGTCCCGATGAACTCAAACCTGTGAGCAACATTGTGTGTCTGGGTAAAATATCCGCACTCAGAAAGAGAAAGTGGCGCCATCCTTCTATTTTGGAAGAAGAGATGAGCTTAGGATTTGTAGATGAAATAGACAGCCTTACGTTATCAGTGCGGAGAGAGTTGGATGAGATACAGGGAAAGGTCGTAGTTGTAACCAGCACAGTGGCTACAGAAGGAAAATCCATGGTTGCAGAAAATCTGGCTTATGCATTGGCCAAACAAGGGAAACGGGTTACTCTGATTGATGGAGACTTGCGTAAGCAGGATATGTGGACAAAGGTAGGAGGAAGTGGTAAATACGGCCTGATGGATGTAGTGTTAGAGCAAGAAGGTCAACAGAGAACGTTGGAGGTGTGTGAGAAATCCGGGATCTCCTTTGTGGGAGGAAATGCTCCTGTCCCCGCCGTTGCTGAAATTTTGAACTCAGGTAAATTGAGCGAGTGGCTTGAGACGTTAAGGGGGACTATGGATTATATAATAATTGATAGCCCGCCCATGCAACTGTTTGAAGATGCAGCTGTATTGTCTGGGTATGCCGATGGAGTACTCTATGTAGTAAGACATGATTGGATACGAAGAAATCAAATCATGGAAACCTTGGATCAGCTAGCGGAAGTACACACTAAAATCCTTGGCTTTGTATATAACGGTCAGCCTCACTCACATAGCCGGTATGGTTACGGATATGGGTATGGATATGGCAAATACGGCTATAGCTACGGTAGATATGGAAATAGGTGAGGAGAGAAAGCATGAAAAGGAAACTGTTTTTTCTGCATGCGCTGGGAGTTTTAGCTGCCATCCTACTGGGAGTCCTACTGATGTATGCCGTACAGCAGCGGCCGGAGCAAGTAAATTCAGCTCTGTCCCAGAAAACACAGAAATGCCAGATCCAGTGGAGTCCGGAGATACTGGTGTACGATGGAACGAGTGAGCTAGATTTAATGCAAGGAGTGCTTGTTACAGATGAGGACGGAAATGATCGTACCTCTGATGCCCGTGCAGTACTCCAGAACACAGAGCAGCTGAACCAAAAAATGATTTATTACTCATTGAACGGATATAGCGAGAAATTAACAGACCAGGGACGGATGCTGCTTTTGGAAAACTACACTGGTCCAACCATACAGGTGGATTCGGAAGTACAGTTGACAGTAACTCAATTGGGGAATTTACCAGGGGTGTTGGCTGAGCGGAAGCAGCTGGAAGCGGATAATGGATACGGTAAGGAGATAACGGGTCAAGTATCATGGTATCGGGAGAAAACTGCAGAGGGAGAGTATAGTATTTTTTTCACGGTGTCAAATGAATTTGGCGATGTAGCAACTGCACAGTGCAGAGCATATATAGATGGTGTGAAAGATGATATTGTGCTAACCTTGCGACAGGAACAAATATCCATTTCTCAGAATGAACCGTTTGTACCCCTTGACTGGGTCCTTGAAGCGGAAGATGCCAATGGAGAAAACCTGATCGATGGAGTAGAGGTGGAAGGAACGGTCAATTCTTCTGTACCGGGGAACTATACGATTACATACCGGTTAACATCCTTGGACGGAAGACAATGTGCAACAAGAAACCTAAGCGTAAAGGTCAACGAGAGCGCATAAGGCCAGAATACCCAAGAGTGGCGTCAGCAGTTTGTTGAGCATATCCTCGATACTACCATGTACCAATTTTCGGATTTACCTTTTGACGCAGACTCATTAAACCGTACAAGCTTATCAGGCATGGTTTGCTATCCCTTTTCGAATGATGTGTTACAACTTCATTCGACCAGAGATTTGCAAACCATGCCTTTTTATATGCAAATATATGATACTTATACTGCCTTACGGACGGCGTCCGCCCATGCCACCCATGCCCCCCATCTGGCCGGGCTGCATGTTGTCGGTGTGAGCTTCCCCGTTGGCGCTGCCGCCGCCAGTGGTGATGGTGTAGGTTCCATCATCTATCTGCATCCAACTGCTGGCACTTACACCATCTCCGTCGGCGGTGATGGTGTAATTTCCATCGCCCAGATAGACAAAGCCCTTTTCGGCGTCTTCCTCATTGTCGCTTTGAATGCCGTCCTTCCCGGTTTGGAGGGTGAAGGTACCGTTGGCAATGTATACGGAACTTATCAACCGCCATATCTCTGATCCTGAGCAGCACTTAAGGGTATTTGATAAAAACAGCGTCTATCTGCCGACCAAGAAAATCGGCAAGAACAATCCCAAAGAGGACGAAATCAACGCCGACAATGCCGCAAGGCAGGAATGGAACAGTACAGCGGATATGGCGTTATTATCAGGTATCTCCGAAGCAAAGATTTTAGAAGTCAAGCAGACAGAGATACACGAAAAGGCGAGCCAGTCTATCAAAAGCAAGGGCTGGCTGCCGGGTCTGTTCCGCAGTATCGTCAGCAAGGCAAAGGACTTTCTGCAAAACTTAATCCGTGAACACGATATGCCGCCGAAGCCTGTCCTTGAAATAGATATGGCAGAGTTCCGTACCATGCAAAAGCTGATGATAAAGGCGCAGGATAAGGCGAAAGAAATCCGGCATTTGCAGGATACGGTACTTCCGAAACTGAAACAGCAACTTGCCGACACAAAAGGGATTTTCAAGGGTAAGGAGCGCAAGGCGCTCACAGAGCAGATACAGCGGACAGAAAAGGAAATCGCTGAAAAGCTGGATAAACTGCCCGATGTTCTGAAAGAGGACGGTTATCCCGATGTGCAGGCGTTCATGGCAACCTACCGCAAGGCGGAGGCTGTCGTGGAGCAGTACAATCGTGACCTTGCCGCATGGGAGCGGCAGGTCAGGGAAAAACAGAAACCCGCCCAAAAAGAGCAGGCAAAGCCGCCTGAACGGGAGAGCGTATTGAAACGCCTGCGCCAGCTTCAGATAGAGGGCAAGCAGAGAAACCAGCCGAGACAGAGAAAGAAATCCTTTGACAGAGACAGCCGATAAAGGAAACACCGTCAGCGTGTGACTGCTGGCGGTGTCGTACATATAAACACTTTTGAAAGAATGTTGCTACTAAGTTTTTTATTCATCCGATTTATCATTTTCTATATTGCTTTCAACTTGTTTCAATGCGTCTGTGATGTTTTTTCTAATTGTTTCTTCATTTATGTTTTCATCTCCAAAACGAAATGTCATTACCGCTGCATGACCTTGTATATGATATAGACAAGTTAATTGTCCCCAACATGGGATGCTGTAGTAGTTGATTTTACCAGTAGAGAAACTTCCAGCCTCTTTAGGGTACATAATTTGCGGAGTATCAACGCTGTTTAGAATTTTTTGTACCATTTCAAAAATTCTATCTATTGAATCAGAGTTATCCTCGTTTTCATTGCCTTCAATCCCTATGGTTTCCTCTGAATAATCAACACTAAACCCATATTCTTCAGCAATATCACTTACCTCTTTTAGATAATCCTGGCTTTCCAACAGAACTTTTAAATAGTCATTTCTACATCCAAAATGATATGTATTATCATAGACCAGACCATGTACTGTAAATTCTATTCCATTTTCGTCTTGAAATTTTCCTGAATCATTTTCTTTATTATACGATTCCACAATCACAAAATCATGTTCTGGATATTCTTCCTCGAGACACATTATAATGCGTTCATCTGTATTTTTTCCGCTTAAAGGATTATCAGGATTATTAACATCCCGCACTAATTTACCTATTTCAGAACAGCCGGAAAAAGCCGTACATAATAATAGGATCATCAAAATCATTCCTATTTTTTTCAAAACATATCCCCCCTCAAATCATGGAACTTCGGTACGGTTTACCTATTGTTATTATACGATAAAACCTAACCATATTCAATCTTAGTGATCGCAGACATTTATCTGAACATCAGAAAATATTGGATTTTTCATCTAAATCAAAAATAGACGCAATAGATAATATCAGCGGCAGGGATTTCTCCCCACCGCTCTCTACTTATGCGTAGATGATTTCCTTTTCTACAATCTCCTTCGCACACGCCCGTATGTTATTCATTCGCTGTGTCCATTCCAAAGCATTTTCCGCCTTTAACTGCTCCGTGATACCCTGCGCCCGTTTCATTTGCTCTGTAAGCCTTTCCATACGCTCCTGTGCCTGTTTATCTATATCGGCAAGGTAAGTGTGCAGTCTGCCGCTTGTAAGTAGCGTTGTGTAGGTGCTTCTGCGATATTCTTTCAGATACCGTAAGTGTCGCTGTCCCCACAAACCGATAGGTTGTTCTTTTTCGGTTGGTAAGATAAGACAAGGAATATAATAATCTCCTTGCAGTTCATACCACAGACCATTTTTATCATCGTAAATATACTTGTCCATTGAAAAATCCTCCGTTATAATATATTCGCACATACATCACAGTTCTCCGATTGCCACATTTTGTTATATCTTGTTATGAGATTTTCTTGCCCTTGCATTTGCCCTTATGAGCAAGGAGGGAAAGAGTAAACTTGTGTGTAACCATATAAAGCGATAAGGCGAACACATTGCGATAAATCCTTTATTTTCAAGGCTTTTGGAGGATTTTATTAAAACACTGTAACCTCTGTTGAAAGGTCATAATTTACTGATATTCAAATTGAAATTTGAATTGAAAAAATTGAGGATATTGCACAAAAGTGTTGACACAAACAGGGTGTGGTCGTAAGATAAACTCGAACTGGAATGTCATGGGATCTGGAAAGAGGGCGTCGGGATACGCTCAGGGGCGCTTGTAGACGCATCACAGCTGCGTGGACTGTGCTTTCTCATGTCCAAGGACATGTGTATATATTAGCAAACAACTTATTGCAGGGAGGTACTTTATTATGAGAAATTGGATCAAAAAAGGCCTTGCACTGGTTCTGACAGCCGCTATGGTGGTAGGCATTTCGCCGCTCCATGGTTCGGCTGCTGATACGGACAGTGCGCCTGGCATCGCCAGTGTTCCTACTGTGCAGTCCGCAACGGCTGGAGAAGGCAGCTTTACTCTGACCAGTGAGGCTCGCTTCTTCATCGTTGCAGACAGCGATCCCACTGGGACGGATTTGGCTACCTATGTTCAGACGGCCAACTCTGAGTTTGCCGCTCGGGGCATTCCTGGTGATTCCGTGCTGCCCATCGTCTATGGCGATGAGTCCATGGCCAAGAGCGGCGATATCGTCGTAAAGGTGGATGGGAATGCTGTGACGGACAGCCAGAGTTATACGCTGGACATCACCTCTGACAACATCACCGTGACTGCCAATTCTGCCATCGGTGTGCTGTACGGACTGCATACCGTGCTTCAGAGCATGATTGCCAACGGCACCACTGTGATGGCTGGCACCGTCAGCGACTATCCTGACGTTCCCGAGCGCTCTTTGTACCTGGATGCTGGACGCGTATTTTACAGCGTTGACATGATGAAGTCCTTCATCCACACTCTGTCTTGGAATAAGATGAATGTGCTGTACCTGGATTTCTCCAACAACAACGCCACTCGCTTCTTCCTGGACGACATGAACGTGACTGTGGCTGGCACCGACTATGATGTTTCCACCTGCAAGCCTGACAATGGCTATTGGACTGAGGCGGATATGAATGAAATCCTGGCCGAGGCTGAGCAGTACGGCGTTCAGGTCATTCCTACTCTGGACAGCCCCGGACACATCGGTGGCGTGTATAGCATCAATAATAGCTGGTTCTATCGTGCCAGTGCCACCGACTATGATGCCAAGGTTGGTAAGATCACTCTGGACCTGTCCAACGAGGACGCCTATGCCTTTGGTCAGGCACTGGTGGCCAAGTATGTGGACTACTTTGCTTCCAAGGGCTGCACCAGCTTCAACATTGCCGCAGACGAGGCCTCTTATGCAGATGGTACCCACATGAACAGCACCGACCCTCGGTTTGTCAACTATGTCAATGACCTCAACGACTACATCGTCAGCAAGGGTATGACCACTCGGATGTTCAACGATGCCGTCAAGAGCGTGGATTCCGGTGTCAGCAAGGATATCATCATTCTGTACTGGGTGCCCGCTTCTCCCAATGCTCAGGCCCTGCTGGCTGCTGGCTACGATGTGGTGAACTTCGTCTATACCTATGTCTACTATGCATACGGCGCTTCTAGCTATTGGAATGCAGACCTGAGCAAGGTATATGGTTGGAATCCCGGTATCTTCGGCGACAGCGCAAATGCTGAGCTGGGGGACAATGGATATGCATATCCCGACAGCGTCGGTAAGGTGCTGGGCGGAAACTTCGCCATTTGGTCTGACTACGGCTACAATTATGGTAAGACCGGCGCCGACGTCATCAAGGGCACCAGCTGTGCCTATCAGCGTTCTGATTACTCCGTGAGACAGAAGATCTATGCCGTGGCTGAGCGCACCTGGAATCAGGACGGTGCCACTGCCAGTCTGTCTGATTGGGAGGCTACTCTGCTGGATGCCCCTGCTGGAATTTCCGTTTCCACTGGCGATATGGACGCTACCGTGTTGCCCGAGGCTTCTGCTGTAACTCCCGCCGCCCCCTCTAAGGTGGACAAGACCCTGCTGCAAGAGACCTATGACTATGCCGTGACCCTGTCCACCGAGGGCGTCACCGACTCCGCCAAGGCCGCCTTTGAGAAGGCTCTGGCCAACGCCGAGGCCGTTCTTGCTGACGACAACGCCACCCAGGACGAGGTCAACGCCGCTTGGGATAACCTGCTCACTGGCATCTGGGGCCTGGGCCTGACCCAGGGCGACAAGACCGCGCTGGAAGAGCTGATTGCCAGGGCCGACGAGATGATGGACAACGTCGACAAGTATGTGGAGACCTACTGGCAGGAGCTGGTGGACGCCCTGGCCAAGGCCAAGGAAGTTGCCGCTGACGGCGACGCCATGGACGAGGACATCCAGCCTGTGGCTCAGGCCCTGCTCAATGCCATCCTGGCCCAGCGCTTCAAGGCGGACAAATCCGTCCTGGAAGAACTCGTCAACCGTGCCACCCAGATGGTTGAGAATGCCGATAAGTATGTGGAGACTCACTGGCAGGAGCTGTTGGACGCTCTGACGTGGGCTCAGGCAATCATGGCTGATCAGACTCTTTCCGAGGATGACCAGGCCAAGGTAGACGAAGCCGCCGCCGCCCTGCTGGACGCCATTCTGGCCCAGCGCTTCAAGGCCGATAAGTCCATCCTGGAGGACCTCATTAACCAGGCCGAGGGCATCAACCTGGACGGCTACACTGCCGAGTCCGTGGCTGCCTTCCGCACCGCCCTGGCCAATGCCCAGGCTGTGATGGCTGACAACAGCCTCTCCGAGGACGATCAGGCTACCGTGGATGCCGCTGTGGCTGCCCTCAGCGATGCCATGA